>NZ_JBFHFD010000374.1:0-8491 GCF_041583735.1 Novipirellula sp. | reverse complement strand
TATCAAACGCAGCATAAACGGTCGCAAATCCCCCCGCGCCAAGCCGTCTTTCAATCCGATATTTTCCAAGTCGCGTACCAACGCGGACAGGGGACTTGGGTTTGGTGTGCATGAAAGACGTGAGGCAATTTGGGAGAGAAATAAAAAAGGAATCGAGATGTCCAACGTGTCATGACACCCGATAAGGTCTCGGCGAACGCTTTGATTATCGTTAGCGATCCGCGACTCGGAAAGATGTGGCGAAGAGATTTCTCGGGCAATCCGCTGCACGCGTACTCGAGTGTCTGCGAATTACAGGCGAACGTCAAATCATTCGGCGACCATTTCACCGAGTGTCGTGTCCAATTGCTGGGGATCGACGTTTACATTGCCGTGATGCACACATTGCTGTGGATCGACACGATGGGCTAGGGCGTAGTAGTAGTCCAGTCGCGATGCCGAAGCGAGCGAGAAGTAGCAGTTGGGTGTCGAATCGATGGCGTCGCGGATCTCGAGCACGCGGCTTCGCGGCGTCATCATCATCATGTTGGTCAGCCCCGCGCCGTGGTTGGAAACGAGATATTTCGCGTTAGCAGCGACTTGGGCCTGGACCCGCCAATCATGTTGTTCGGCCGTAAATACGGTGAATCCGTGTTTCTTCAGCACCGGAAAAATCGCGTCTTCGTTGGCGATACGCCGCCGCGTTGCCATGCTGCGGCTGATGTAAACACGCTCGCCAAACTTGCTCACCGCGGCGTGGTCCTCGGCCGTAGCCGACTCGGCCAAATAGCCGCGGAACCGCTGGTGCATTCGCTGGATGATCGGTTGGTTGTGATTGCCCGTCACGGCCACATGTGATGGTAAAATTAGGTTATGGCACAACACCCGTTCGAACCGTTTCAAGAATCGAACCTCGCCAAGCCCGAAGGGAATCAAGCTTTGCCGCATGTAGGCGTGCTTGCGATATTTGTAGGGCAACAGCAGCGTCATCGCCGACAAGTCATGCGACTGCGACGCCATCTCTAGACGTGGCAAGGCGTCGCACATCCAGTGGTAATAGCCGCAGCTCCAATTGTCGGTGATCCAGATGGTGGGGGACTGGATGACCGAGCGAGATTGAATCCAACGTTCGGCAGCGGCACGCAAATGCCCGCGTTCACGCCGCCAGTTTTCGGCATGCGCCGGCGTCACAAAGCTCTCTTGTAAATAGCGTCCTTCGTGACGCAGCGGACCTCGGCCAAACGCCTCGACCCCTCGCAATCGCTCGATCGATGCGGGTGAGATTTCTTGATACCGACAGGAGGCAAAGAGCTGGACGTCGCTGGACCGAAGATTTTTGGGGAAATTGCGGACACTGGTGTGTAGCGGCAGGGTGATTTCGAGAGTGCCCATGCGTGGTTCCCAACAAGAAAAGAGTGTGTCAGAGAGGGAAAATTGACCAGAGCTTTCGCGTCTGGTGCATCCAACACCCTCCGGTAACAAAACGGCAGCCGCGAAGTCAAGGTGAAATCGAATCTCGACACCTCAATGGGATCCTGTGCCCCCCGCGTTGTTTGGCCCACTGCTAATCCAACGCGTTGTTAAGCCCGCACGTTCACAAAAGCTCCCCACAACGCGATGTAGATGACCACGACCACGAGCGTTAACAGCGCGATTTGCTGAGCTTGATTGGGCTTCTTTAGCTCGACAATCATGGCGATGGCGAACACGATCGTGACACCGACGTTGCCCCAGGGGACCAACGGATAGATGAACTGAAAGTCCGAAAAAGGCCACAACGGTTTCAGCGCCCAGTCGCTCAGACCTACGGCTCCCGAAACCACGGCGTCGGCAGGGATCTGGCTGAGCGCTGCCACGGTCGCGACGCCGATCCAGACGCACCAGCTGCGGGTGGAAAAGGATTGCCGGCGTCGGATCGACGTCGCCAGTTCTTTGAGGGGGCCGTACCGCGTGATTCAAGCGGCGGCGCGGCCGCTGAGATCCAGCCGGTAATCCGCCGTGCCCAACAGCAAACCGAGCACACAGCAAGCCAGCAGGTTGTGTCCCCACACGCGATGCCCCGCCTCGAACCGACTCATGTCGATCAACATCGGCACTCCGTCCCAATCCGGCGCGATCGCGGCGACGCCAGCGAGCGCAACAATTTTCCAACCGTGGTGACGATGCAATCCGGCAGCCAAGGCTCCGTTGATCCCCAGCAGTGCGTGCTCGAACGTCGTCATCGTAGAAAGGAGTCCGTCGCAATAGAAAAGAACGCTCGTAACGAACGTTTTATTCTAGCGATGATCCGCCGTCGGTGCGGCTGCGGTCCGCGGTGGCCGCGACGAATGCACCAGTTCGTTTTGCCGACGGTTTACATTCTTGATTACCTCGACAAACTGCTGTTTCGTTTCACGCGGGACTTGGGGCAAACGATGAGCCAGATCGATCATTGAGTGTGGATTACGCTGCGAAGCGGCCGAGATTTGACTCAGGAAACGAGCGGTCTCGATAAAGTTGCTGTCCGCCGAGCGGCCGATGAACCCGCTAAACGTGCGAGCAATCAGATCGGCACTCAAGCTGTCCAACTGCACAAAACAGTCCAGCGTCCCCGTGACCGTCGTTTCACCGGTGGCCGATTTTGCATACGTGCTGCGGAATACAAACACGCCGCGTCCTTTGATCGGGCTGGCAACCAATTTGCCATCGTACGATCCGTCAGCAACATAGATATGCATATTCGGGTCGCCGTAGACCAAGTCGACAACGCAATGAGTCCCGCTGCCATCGGACGCATCAAGCTGATACGGCGCGATGCGTTTGGTGGTCACCTGAGTGACTCCCATCACATCCCACATACCGACAAGAATTTCGGGATTCCGTGCGATCAGCAAAAACAGATCTCGATCGCAACTAATCGCCTGGGTCGGCAATTGGCGAAAGATCGTAGGCGAATTGGCGATCGACAGGATTCGCTGCTGCGCATCCACGGTCAATCGCTGCATCGGCAAGCTTGCCAATACTTCGCGACGGCGCTCGATCGACGCGGTTCCGCTTTGGCCGTCATCGGAATTCCCGATGCCGGCACCGAAACGGTCCAACAGCCCCTGGGCCGACGCGGTGGTTGTTGACAACACCAACGTCAGCAGCAGTGCCGCTGCGAGCGCGCATCTCCCACCTACGATTCGTTGAATCGATCCCCCCGGCACCGTCATCCCCCACCGTGTTTTTTGCCACAGTCCACCAACCGCGACGAGCTTCGTGGATCTGCTAAGTGCAGACCCCTGTGCTTAAGATGAAGTTTCGGCGATTGAGGAGTATCGAGTTGAGGAAAACTGTGCCGAGTGGAGCGGTTGTTGGAGTTGTCACTGCATTGACGACACGGGGATTGCTATCGCGATCGTCGCTCTTTTAGCCACGTTTTCGCCACAATCGGACATCGTTGGGACCGCAAAATTGCATCAACAGAGCTCCACTGGACGCGTAGCGATCGAACACTCGCTCGTGAAAGTCGTCCTCGCCTGGCCAGGGGTAGGAGTAGACGATCGCAAAATCATCCAGTTCCAAACAGAGCGCCGCGTAGCCGCAGGGGACGTCATGCCCCAGACTCGGCAGCGTCGGATCATCGGCAAGCGATTCGCTATCGGCTGGCAGAAAGTTCCCATGGATCAGTTCGACATCCGCTTTCCATTCGTCGACCAAGCGACGGCCTTGCGCCAGCAACTCCGTCTCGGCCTCGATTCCAATCACATCCAAATCGAGCGTCGAGGCAAGCGCGCTGACCACCGCAAAACCGCAGCCCCATTCCAGGAACCGTTTGCCGATCAACATTTGCGATTCCAACGCCCAGCCAAGTGATTGGTAAACCAGTTCGTAATCGGCGGCGACAAATTGTTCGATTTGCGGTTGGTCCCAGCGATCTTGGAACGCTTCGATCCGCTGCCGCGCATCGCTGATCCACAACTGAATTTCTGCGGGTGGGGTTCGCCGATCAACGGACGAGGGAATGGCGATTCGTTCTAACAAGGAAGTGCTTTCGATAGCCTGGGTTGCGGAACTGCATTTTCAAGCCGCACTTGCGTCCCCCCTCCCCCCCGGCTCTGGAGTTTCCATCCGCTCACGATGCGTCGGATTCGGATTGGTCTGATTCGGGTTGGTCTGAGTTGGACAGTACATCGAGTTCGGGTTTGGTGCAGCCTGCCCATCCAAGCACTTCGATGTCGGTTTGGGAAGCCCAGCGACTTTGGTTGCCCCACAAGGGTTCGAGACAAACCGGGCAGCGAGCGTCACAGCCATTGGGGTATTGATGCCGCGACGTCAGATCCGGTTCGAGCCAGATCGCGTCGCACTCGTCACACACCACCAATCCATGAGGTAGCGGGGGATCTTGGACGTTGACTGGCTCCACGAACTTGGCTGGTTCTTCCGTTGGCTCGGGCAAGCCGCAGATGCGAACCCCGCACAATCCACCGCCGCAAATCGGACAGTGGTCAACTGAATGTCTTGGGCTCACGATGCTGGGATCTCCGAAAAACAAGCGGACAGGGAAAACGGACAGGGAAAACGGACAGGGAAAACGGACAGGGAAAACGGACAGGGAAAACGGACAGGGAAAACGGACAGGGGGGCTCGCTACAACGGGTAGGCGGTGATGACGCGCGTCCCCTCCAATACGATGCGGACACGACGCGCCATGGGATTGCGTTTTCTAGCGCCATCGCGTCCCCCGACAAATCCGATTCGGCTACCGAGATCAACGGTATAGATGGTCCGCCCGTCATCGACACGCGTGGTCGTCTTTGTGCCTTGCTTGGCTTTCAGGTAGGCGCGGTCAATCGTCTTAAGGGCTCCCTCCATTTCGCCATCGAAAACACCGTGGCTGCCTGGTCGCGAAGGATCATCCTTGGTGTGTCGCCGCAAGTGTTCGAGCCGATGGCCCTCGGCGCTGCCGGGGGTGTATTGCAATCCGGCGGGCGAAAGATAGCGATCTGCGGACACCTCGCGCAGCAATCCGTATTTCAGCTCGGACTCGGACTCGGACGCAGGCTTCGACTCGGATTGCGATGTCGACTCCGGTTGAGGTGTCGACGGTGATGGCGATGGCGACTGTGATTGAGGCGACTTCTTGGGCTCGAACTTCGGTTCGGCTACCACCGCGACTTCGCCGGCATCGTCAGATCGAAGCTGCGGCAAATTCCAACCAAAACGGGCATTCAGCTCCGGTTGGACGAGGGAGTACGCCCCCACAAGGACGAGGATCCCGATCGCTCCGAGCGACGACTTCCCTACTCTCTGGGGATTTTTCCCAGCAGGCTCGGATTTATCCATCTCTTATTCCCGTCAGAGTAACCTAGATTAGTAGACTCGCAGTGAAATCAAGTCATGATGGCCAGCCTTGCAAACCCCTCGAATCGTGAGAAAATGGGGAGCTTGCCCGGCATGATCGTCGCATTGCGATCGTACCTGTACTAAAGATCATACACATTTACAGCAGAAAATTAGGAAAGCAGCGTGAAGAACGTTCTACGTGCCGTGTTGATGTTCACCCTTCTACTTGTGGCTTCGGGGCTGGATGTCCAGACGACGAAAGCGGCCGAACCCGGCTGGTCGCCGATCATCATTCCCACAGGTGCCTATCGGCAAGAGATCAAATCGATGCCGATCGAGCAGCGTCCCTATCGTCCGGGGCATTTTTATGGCAACACCGTTCGACGCATGCACTATCGCGGCGAAGTTCTGCCACGCCCCACCGATTTGCCTGTAACTCAGAGTGTCGTGCCGACCGTGATCGGCCAGCCTGCCGCGGCGAACTATCAATATGCTCCTTTGGCATACCCGAGCATGGGGCCAAGTAACGCGCCCACAACCTCGAACCCATTGGGGGTTCGTCGTCTCTTCTCGAACCGCAATCGGTTCTAACGTTTTTGCGGAATGGAGGATGCATTTGTCGAAGCCCCTCCGAGTTACTACGCTGAAGTACACTGTAGTTGCGTGAGCGGAAGGGACGAAGAAAAGAGGGGGGCTGAGGAAGAGATTGCATCACCGCAATCTTGTTGCCGCCTCCAACTGATTCGTCTCCGATGTTTTCGTGACGACTGATCCGTTGCCACCGACCGTTGCCACCGACCGTTGTTCCGGCCTAGCGGAACGAGCCAACAAAAACTTTGACGCCCATCCATTTCTTCGCGCTCTTCCGACCCGATGTTCTCGAGTCAGAAAACGCGTAGCAAGACGCAGAGTACCGTGTTATGTCATCACTCGATCCGTCCACCGCGACCCCCTTGCCGCAGTGGATCGGTATCCGTGCCCAACGACATGGCGATCGGCTTGCGTTGACGTTCATCGACGATGACGGCGGGATGACACAATGGACGTACCGCGATCTTTGGTCGCGAGTTTGCGAGTTTGCGGCTCGGATGCCTGAGGTGGACCAAGATCAACCTCGCGCTCTGCTGCTGTTCCCACCCGGACTCGAATTTGTAGCCGGGTTCTTCGCAGCCCACGTTGCCGGTTGGGTTCCAGTGCCGACCTGTTACCCCAAACCGGGCCGGGTGATGGAACGGCTCGATTCGGCCGCGCGTGACTGTCATCCCTCGGCCATCATTGCAGACAGCGCAACATTAGCGGGAATGGATCGCGAAAAACTGTGCGATGCGGCGCGTGACATCCCTCATCTTGCGACCGACGCCTCTGTGCCACCGCTCGGAACAAACAAACCGCAGCACTGGATCGATCCGCATTCATTGTCGATCGACCCTGACTCGCTCGCTTTACTGCAATACACCAGCGGCAGCACCAGCCAACCCAAGGGCGTGATGGTCCGTCATCGCAATGTGATGGCCAATCTCGAAGCGATTCGGCGAGGATTTCAAATCCCCTGGATCGAGGATGATCCCAATCAAACCGAATCCGGAGTTTTCTGGCTGCCGTTTTTCCACGACATGGGGTTGATTGGCGGATTGTTGGCATCACTGTACATGGGCCGGTCCACCGTGTTTATCAGCCCGCGAGCCTTCCTGCAGCGGCCGCTGCGTTGGTTGCAGTTGATCAGCGATTGCAAGGCGACGATCAGCGGTGCCCCTAATTTTGCCTATCAATTGTGTATCGATCGTATCTCACCTGATCAAACCGATTCGCTGGATCTATCGAATTGGCGAACAGCGTTCTGTGGTGCGGAACCGATTATGCCTCGCACACTGAGCGATTTTGCGCACCGTTTCTCGAGCAGCAAATTTTCCGCCAGTTCGTTTTACCCATGTTACGGACTCGCCGAAGCGACATTGCTGGCCGCCGGCGGAGACGGCCCCGCAGAACCGCGTTTGTTGAGCGTTTCTCGCGATAAACTCAGCGAAGGCCGCGTCGACATCCAGCCCGAAGGCCGTGGCAAGGCGTTCCAAAAACTTGTCGCGTGCGGTTCCGCTGTCGACCAAACCGAATTATTGATCGTCGATCCGCAGACATTGTCCGTTTGCGAGGAACGAATCATTGGCGAAATCTGGATCAAAGGCGCCAGTGTCACTGCCGGCTATTGGAATCGTGACGAAGAGAATCGCCAGCGGTTTGCGGCGCTAACCGCAGATGGCCGCGTCGGATTTTGTCGAACCGGTGACCTTGGCTTTTTGGACGACGGGCAACTGTATGTCACCGGACGGATCAAGGATGTGGTGATTCTGCGCGGCCGCAACTTGTATCCTCAAGATATTGAAGCGACGGTTCGCGAGATCATCGGCAGCGAAGGGGGGCAATGTGCGGCATTTTCGGTCGATGGTCCACGCGGCGAAGGATTGGCGATCGTCGCCGAGGTTCCGCGGCACTGTGATGAAGCCGCGTTTCCCGAATGGGTGCGCTCGATTCGCCGCACCGTCATTGACGTTCACGAGGTCGATCCACGCAACGTGTTGCTATGTCGCCCCGCGACAGTACCGCTAACGAGCAGCGGAAAAGTCCAGCGACATCGATGCCGCAAAATGTTCGACGCCGACGAAATTCGCTGCAAATATCGCTACGACCGCAAATTTCTTTCCGAGCAGGCGCCGATTGCGATCCCAAAACTTCCCGAAAATCCCACCGCAGCGGATCGCGAACCTCTGACGCGTATGATTGAAGCTTGGCTTGCCGAGTGGTTAGTCGTTCGCGCCGGAGTGGCTCCGCAGACCATCGAACTTGATAAACCGTTCGCCGACTACGGACTCGATTCGATGACGTCGGTCGAACTCAGTGGTGAGACCGAAGATTGGTCGGGAATCGAGTTGACTCCGATCGTAGCCTGGAACCATCCCACGGTCACGCAACTGAGTCGGTTTATCGCCAATGAGTTGATTGGCTCGGAAGCTCCCCAAACGCTGCACGACGGTTTGCCATCGAGCGTGAACGCAACGCACAACGACCCGCACAACGACCCGCACAAAGTTGCGCGCAACGGTGCGCCCCGGTCCGAGTCCGTCGACGAAACGGTGTCGCAAGACGTGTCACCCGAAGAGCTCGAAGCCTTATTAAGTGAAATCGAACAACTTTCGGACGCCGAGATCGACGC
>NZ_JBFHFD010000373.1:0-8538 GCF_041583735.1 Novipirellula sp. | reverse complement strand
CTCCCCCTCTCCGTGTCTCCCCCTCTCCGTGTCTCCCCCTCACTTTCCTACTGACTATTGCCAACGCTCGTTCTCTTTCTTCCTGCTAACAGCTAACAGCTAACAGCTAACTGCTAACTGCTAACTGCTAACTGCTAACCGCTAACTGCTAACCGCTAACTGCTAACCGCTAACCGCTAACAGCTAACTCTCTGCCCAATGAAAAAAGCACTCATCACCGGAATCACCGGCCAAGACGGATCGTACCTGGCGGAGTTCTTGCTGGAGAAAGGCTACGAGGTCCACGGCATCAAACGCCGGGCGTCTTCGTTCAACACCGACCGGATCGATCACATCTATCAGTCGCCGCACGAAGAGCAACCGCAGTTCAAGTTGCACTACGGCGACCTGACCGACACGTCCAACCTGACGCGGATCATCAACGCGGTGCAGCCCGACGAAGTTTACAACTTGGGTGCCCAGTCGCACGTCGCGGTCTCGTTCGAGTCACCCGAGTACACCGCCGACGTCGATGCGATCGGAACGCTACGACTACTCGAAGCGATCCGATTCCTGGGACTGGAAAAGAAGACACGCTTCTACCAGGCCTCCACGTCAGAGCTCTTCGGCTTGGTCCAAGAGATCCCACAGAAAGAGACCACGCCGTTTTACCCTCGTTCGCCTTATGCGGCGGCGAAGATGTACGCATACTGGATCACGGTCAACTACCGCGAGTCGTACGGGATGTATGCCTGCAACGGAATCCTGTTCAATCACGAATCACCGCGGCGGGGCGAGACCTTCGTCACGCGAAAGATCACACGAGGGATCTCCAACATCGCACAGGGTTTGGAAGAATGCCTGTACCTGGGCAACATGGACGCGTTGCGAGATTGGGGGCACGCCAAAGACTACGTACGGATGCAGTGGATGATGTTGCAGCAGGAGCAAGCCGATGATTTCGTGATCGCGACAGGAAAACAGATCAGCGTGCGAGAGTTCGTCAAGCTGTCGGCGAACGAGGCCGGACTGGAGATCGAGTTTTCTGGCAAAGGTGTCGACGAGATCGCAACGGTCACGCAAGTCACCGACAGCGGAAAAGCCCCGTACGTGAACCCCGGCGACGTGATCGTCCGAGTCGACCCCCGCTACTTCCGCCCGGCCGAAGTGGAAACGCTGCTGGGAGACCCGACCAAAGCCAAAGAAAAACTCGGCTGGGAATGCGAGATCAGCGTCGAGGAAATGTGCGCCGAAATGGTCGCCAACGACCTCGAAAACGCCCGCAAACACGCCCTTTTGAAACTCCACGGCCACACCGTCAGCGTGGCGGTGGAATAAGGAAATCAGCGGCCAGTGAGGTTGCGATATTGATCACGAACCAAACCGAAACGACTGGCGCGCTGATGCCTGGGCTTTCGCGTCAGAACGATCTTTGTCTCGTCAAGTGGCGGCTTTGCAATGGACACGCCGTCAGCGGGATTGCGTCCGATGAGTAGTGAGCTAACTGCCTCCAGCGGTCTTGCCCGTAGCGCCCGCTTCATCCAGTGGTCTCGATTGATCGCGGTCACTGGTTCAGCTCAACTTGCGATTCAGGCGATCGGCATGGCCTGTGGGATCCTCGTCATTCGCCTGCTCTCTCCGCAAGAATATGCACTCTACACGCTTGCCAATACGATGCTCGGCACGATGACATTGTTGGCAGACGGTGGGATCGCGAGCGGTGTGATGTCACAGGGTGGCAAGGTTTGGCAAGACCGGGCCAAGCTTGGTGCAGTTCTGGTTACGGGGATGAAACTGCGGAAGCAATTCGCAGTCTTTAGCTTTGTTGTCGCCGCACCGTTGCTACTCGTTCTGCTGCAGCGTCACTGCGAGTCGTGGTTGATGTCGACAGCGATCGTATTGGCAATCATACCGTCCTTTCTCAGCGCCCTTTCAGGCACTCTCTTGCAGGTCGTTCCCAAGTTGACACAAAACGTGCTGCCGCTGCAGCGAGCGCAGGTCTCAACGAGTGCAGGACGATTAGTTCTCAACGGATTGCTGCTAACGCTTTTCCCCTTCGCCGCCGTTGCGGTGCTCGCCAGCGGCATGGCACAGATCTATTTGAACGTTCGCCTTCGGAAAATGTCGGCTGATTCTGTGGACCGATTCCAACCGGAAGACGCAGCGGTAAGAGTTGCGATTCTTTCGATCGTGAAACGCATCCTGCCTGGCGCCATTTATTACAGCTTTTCAGCCCAAATCACTCTCTGGCTGATTTCGATCTTTGGTTCCACTGAGGCTGTTGCTCAAATCGGCGCACTCGGTCGGCTCGCAGTCGTGTTAACGATCTTCAGCACACTTTTCGGGACGCTGGTGGTCCCCCGTTTCGCAAGACTCCCAGAGTGCAAGAAACTGCTGCTTACTCGCTATTTTCAAATCCAGCTGGGGTTCATGGCGCTTGGCATGTTCATCGTCGGCTTTGTTTGGCTCTTCCCCACGGAAGTGCTGTGGATCCTTGGCAGCGATTACGCAGGCCTGAAAAGTGAGGTCGTGCTGATGATCATTGGAAGCGTACTGAACCTGATGGCCGGAGCCTGCTTCGGCTTGAGTTCTTCGCGAGGTGTCGTCGCTCCACCGTACTTTAGTGTTCCGTACAGTATCGCCTTGCAGCTCATCACGATCCTCTTGGTCGACCTCTCGGTCGTCAACGAAGTGCTTCTTATCGGAATCGTGGGTGGACTCGGACAGGCGTTACTTCACTCCATCTACTTCGCTCATTCACAGCTCCGTTCATGAACACCACCGTGTGCACACTTTTCGAAGGCCACTACCACTATGGCGTGGCTGCGTTGACCAACTCGCTCTACCAGAACGGGTATCGCGGCACGGTGTATGCCGGATACCGAGGGGACCTGCCTCGCTGGACGGCAGCGGCCGAGCGTCGCGCCGTGGGCCAGTGGCCTGATGCGACGATCCTGCATGTGGCCGACGGGCTCGAGATCGTGTTTCTTCCGCTGACAACACCGTATCACCTGACCAACTACAAACCGGACTTTATGCTTGAGCTGCTCGATGGACCGGCTGCCGAGACGGATGCGATCTACTACTTGGACCCCGACATTTGTGTCGCCGAACAATGGCAAGTGTTCTGCGAGTGGGTCTCTTGCGGAATTGCACTTTGCGAAGATGTAAATTCTCCCCTGCCCGAGAACCACCCGCGACGAATTGGCTGGCGGCGATACTTTGAAAGCAGAGGCTTTTCGTTGAACTTCAAAGGAAGTGAATATGTCAACGGCGGATTCATCGGTCTACGTGCCGAAGCGAGAGGCTTCCTTGAGCAATGGCGGGATCTCATGACAAGCATGGGAGACGTGATCGGAGGACTCGGTGCCGCCAAAGTTGAACTCGGCCAGCAATTCACAGAGAAAGGTTTTTTCTCTTGCTTTGACGCGAGTGATCAGGACGGGTTGAATGCGGCGGTCGAAGCGACCGACTTCGAATTCAGCGTGATCGGCCAGGAAGCCATGGGATTCAAACCCGGAGCGGCGATCTTGCCGCACGCCCTCGGACAGCCCAAGCCCTGGAAAAAACGTTTCCTAGCCGATTCGCTCAAAGGCAACGCACCGAGGCTGATTGACAAAGAGTTTCTCAAGAACATGAGTCCAATCGGTTGTTACATGTCCAATGAAATCTTCGTTCGGAAACTTTCGTGCCTGATGGCCTCGGGGATTGGCAGGGTTGTGCGCCGCGTCTGAACGCGGGGCGAGTGCAAGTCGGATCCTACCAGAAAAGTGAAGCAGCGTTGAAAATCGTCTTTTTATGCGGAAGTCTTGAGCCCGGTCGCGATGGAGTGGGTGACTACACCCGTCGCTTGGCTGCGGAGTGTATTCGCCAGGGATGCGATGCGTCGATTCTCGCGATTTGCGATCGTGAGGAGGCACGTTTCACCCCGGATCAATGGGAGATCGAGGAATCTCAAAGCGACGACGATACTCCAGTGAGATGCAAGCGTTGGAGGCGGAATCACAACTGGGCATGGAAAACCAAGCGGCTCGCCGAGATTCTCAGCGACGAGTCGCCCGATGTGGTGAGCATCCAGTTTGTTCCCTACTCGTTCAACCCACGGGGCGTTCCTTTCCAGTTTCTGCGATGCCTTTCGAAATGTCGGGAGCTTGGCGGATTCCAATGGCACGTGATGTTTCATGAGCTTTGGATCGGACCTCAGAAAAATCGGCCGCTCTCTGGATGGATCATTTCACGTCTGCAACGCGCGATCGTCAGGCAGTTGCAGTTCTGCAACATCGTGCACACGCACGTCCCCCGATACAAAGAGTCTTTGGAAGGGTTGGGCATTCGCGCGAACCCGCTCTCGCTGTTTAGCAACATTCCACGCACGACGCCGATCGTCGAGAAGCATTCGATGGATGACGTTGTGAACATCGGTTTTTTTTCCCAACAGAGACCCAACGACGATGTGCGTGACTGGATCCTCGACTTCATCGCCGCGGCAGCGACGGAGGATCGCAAAGTATGTGTGCATTTCGCCGGTGCGCTCGACCCCGAATCAGAGAGCTACTGGAGAAAACACCTCGGCGGAAAGGCTAACGTGGTTGCACGCGGATGGATGACTCCCGATCAAATCTCCACTTACTTGCGTTCTCTGGATCTAGGGATCACCACAGTCCCGCGGCAGCTGATTGGAAAAAGCGGGACCGTCGCCGCATTCATCGAGCATGGGACACCGATTGCCGCTCCTTGTGGCGCCAATGCACGCATCGGACTGTTCTGTGACAGTGACAAACAATTTGTCGTCAATTGTTACAGTGATCTCAAGAAGATCCTGCCCACGGTCCGACTGCAGCCGGCAAAGCTTGTTTCCGTCGGCAATGCGTTTCTCAGCTCATTTAGTTCATGACCACGCGATCAAGCTCGTCGCGATAACGAAGCAGATGCAAATTCTTTTTATCAGCTACGCGTTTCATCCTCAGGTGGGTGGCATTGAATCCAGTGCACTGATGCTGTTACGTGAATTCCTACAGCGGGGACATCGGGTCAAGGTGGTGACCGATGTCGCGTGTGACGATGGCGATGAATTAACGTGGATCGATGTGATTCGTCGACCAGGGCTGAGCACGCAGTGGCGTCTGGCGAGGGAAGCGGACGTGATTTATCACCACAACCCCGCATTCCGCTACTGGTTGCCGTCCTGTACAGGGCGGAGCACCGTCTTTTCCATTCACACGTGGGTCAGCCGGGCGGACCGATCCATTTCATGGAAAGACCAGATCAAGCATCATGTGTTGAAGCGTTTTCCGTGCATTTCGAATAGTCGGGCAACCGCTCAACATCTGAGCGGAGAATCGGTTGTCATTGAGAACGCTTACGATGACAGTGTCTTTCGTACAACGACCGACTGGAGCAGCCGCGATGGTGCGGTGTTTGTCGGACGGCTGGTCTCTGACAAAGGCGTTCCAACCGCACTCCGGGCCATCAGCAACTTGCAGGAGCGTGGGCAGCCGATGAATCTCCGCATCATTGGGTCGGGCCCCGATGAAGATGCGTTGAAGCGACAAGCGGAAGAGATCGGGATATCGGATCGAGTTCAATTTCTGGGGCGTCGGGAGCCTACTGCGGTGGCCGAGGAACTCAATCGGGCGAAGTATCTGCTCGTTCCGTCGCAATGGGAGGAGCCCTTCGGGATCGTCGCTCTGGAGGGAATCGCCTGTGGCTGTATACCGATTGGCACCGATCGGGGCGGTCTGGTCGACGCAATTGGTCCCTGCGGCCCACTGTTCGAGAAGGGAAATGGCGAGCAACTCGCCGATTGGTTGGACCGGCTGGAATCAGAGCCGGATTTGGCCTCCTCTTACCGATCCAATCACTCCTCGCATCTCGACAGGCATTCGCCGAGAGTGGTTTCTGAACGTCATTTGGAAGTCTTTGAGAACGCGATCGGTAGGCCGGATCAATGATCACTCTTTCCCACCCCACGGGCAACCAAAACGTCCGACACGCCCTGTTGGCATTAGAGGATGAGGGCTTGGTGTCGCAATTTGCAACTTCGGTCGCGGCATTTCCGGGAAACGTCTGGCATCGGCTTTCGCAAACCCGCTTCGCATCTGAGTTCTCACGGAGACGTTTTGACACCCGCGTGCGAGACAAGACGATCCAGCTTCCTTGGCGTGAACTGGGACGAATGATTGCTCCGCGCGTCGGGCTCGGCGTGCTCACCGCACATGAGTCCGGTCCGTTCTGCATCGATCGGGTCTATCGGGCTCAGGACCGTGCGATTGCCGACCGGTTACGATCGGGAAAGCTTTCGGGAGTCTCAGCCGTTTATTGCTACGAAGACGCGGCGTTGGAGACGTTCCGTGCGGCGAAAGAGCTCGACATCCGTTGCATCTACGATTTGCCGATTGGCTACTGGCGATCGGCGCGTCGCATCCAAACCGAAGAGGCTCAACGTCTTCCTGAATGGGCTGCCACGATGCCGGCCATCAGGGACAGTGATGAGAAAGTCGCGCGAAAAGACCAAGAGTTGGAGCTTGCCGATACGATCATCGTCGCCAGTTCATTCACCGCAAAGACGTTGGGTGATGTTCCATTCGGGCTACCTGAGCCCATTGTGATTCCATATGGATGTCCGCAAGTCGACGTGGGAAACCGACACAACTCGCACAAAGGCAAAAAACTGCGAGTGCTGTTCGTCGGAGGCTTAAGTCAGCGAAAGGGGCTGGCCTATCTTTTCGAGGCGATGAACACGCTTGGCAGTTCTGTTGAATTGACGGTGATTGGTCGAAAGCCCAATGTCCAATGTGCGCCGTTGGAAGCAGGTCTGCGACGGCATGGCTGGATCGAATCTCTGCCGCATGACGAAATACTCAAAGAGATGCGGAATCACGATGTGTTCGTTTTCCCATCCTTGTTCGAAGGTTTTGGGCTCGTGATCACCGAGGCGTTGTCTCAGGGACTGCCGGTGATCGCGACTCCGAATACCTGTGCACCCGATATTCTGACCGATGGCGAAGACGGATTTATCGTGCCGATTCGCGATAGTGATGCGATCGCGGAAAAACTGGAACTGCTGTCTCGCGATCGCGACCGATTGATCGCCATGAGCGAAGCGGCGGTCGCCAAGGCCGCCGCGATCACGTGGGATGCCTACCGAAATGGTCTCGTGCAAGCGATTCAGTGATTGGCAAACCGCACGATCGAGCAACGTTTTCCGACGTCCCGAAGGACGATTCCGTCCGTCGATGGCGAACCCAGCCTGCGTGAGTCGTGACGCGACAACCTGGCGAAATTTGCTGCCGGATCAAATCGGAAGGGCCGCGTTGTCGATTCACTTTTCCAAGAGGTGACCTAATGTCAGTCTCATCCGAAGCAACACCGATCACCGGTTCGTTTTCCGTCTTTCTTGATCTGCTTCGCATCTACGCAGCGTTGTGTGTCTTCGTCTGCCACGCGGAGTTTGGATGGTTCGGTGAGATTGCCATTCCAGGCTTTTTGGAGGGGCACGATGCCGTCGTGGTCTTTTTCGTCCTTTCAGGATTTGTGATCGCGTACTCGCAGAACCAGAACAGAAGGGAGTTCACCGATTTTGTGATCGCCCGACTGACAAGGCTCTATGTGACCATGCTGCCTGCCATGTTTTTAACCGTCGCGTGTACCATTGTCGTCGCCTACATCAACCCGACATTCACCGAATCTCTACTCAAGCCGTTCGAGTCATTGCGGTACGTTGTTTGTCTGCTGTTTGTGCAGGAGGTTTGGTTCCGCAACCTGACTCCCGGGTTCAATGGTCCGTTGTGGTCACTCAGCTACGAACTGTTCTATTACATCCTTTTTGCGGCGGCAACGCTCATTCGGGTGCGTTGGCTGCGGTACACAAGTGTGTTGTTGATCGCAGTGATCGCGGGGCCAAACATTCTATTGCTCTTGCCAGCTTGGCTGATTGGGGTCGTTGTTCTGCGATTGGAGCCGAGGCGCCCCAAAAGCATTGTCTCACAGTGGCTGTTGCTGCTTGCTGGGATTGTTATCGGAGGAGTGCTGGTTAATGGTGGCTGGGGTTATCCTCATCATGAAGGGCGTCCGCCGCTGAACTATTCCAGTGCGTTTTTCTCCGATTGGATACTGGCATTGTCCGTAGGCATGATCCTGTACGCGATGCGTGGATTGTTGCGAACCGACGCATCGCCGGGTGCATTGAGGATGGCGCGAAGACTCGGCGATTTGACATTCCCAGTCTACATCTTCCACTTTCCATTACTGGCGTTCTTTGCCGCCATCTCGGGCGCAGACCGTTTTGATCATGGGCGGACCAACCTGCTCGGAATCGGACTTGCTTTTGTCGCGTCGGTAGGGTTGAGTTTGATTTCGGAACAACTTCGGCCTGGGTTTGCATCGATGATCAAGTTGCGATTTGCCTGGCTTCATAAGACCGTTAGACCTAACAATCGTCCTGAGGTGGCTGCAACGGTTCAGTAGGCCGTGCATCCTTGTTCAGAAGTTGCCTGTCGCCGTGTTTCCCGCCCTGAGTCTCGCCACGCGATCTGCGGATTGCAAATCGTAATGTCGGAT
>NZ_JBFHFD010000372.1:0-8539 GCF_041583735.1 Novipirellula sp. | reverse complement strand
GCTTGCGTTCTTGGGCGTAAGCCATTGCGCCGTCATTGAACACGTTGCAGTTTTGGTAGACCTCGACCAGCGACGTCCCTTTGTGCTCGGCTGCTCGCTTTAGCGTTTCGCCGAGGTGTTTGACGTGCGCATCGATGCTTCGCGCGACAAAGGTTGCCTCGGCCGCAAGCGCGACCGACAGCGGATGCAGCGGATGGTCGATCGAGCCCATCGGGGTGCTCTTGGTGACTTGTCCTTCAGTGCTGGTCGGGCTGTATTGGCCTTTGGTCAAACCGTAGATACGGTTGTTGAACAGCACGATGTTGATATCGAGGTTACGGCGAAGGCAATGGATAAAGTGATTACCGCCGATCGACAGCGCATCGCCGTCGCCCGTGATCACCCAGACCATCAAGTCAGGCCGCGTCGATTTCAGTCCCGTTGCGAACGTAGGGGCGCGACCGTGGATGCTGTGCATTCCGTAGGTGTTCATGTAGTACGGAAATCGGCTGCTGCAGCCGATTCCGCTGATGAACACGGTCTTTTCACGAGGCACACCCAGTTCGGGGAGCACTTTTTTCATTTGCGCCAAGATCGAGTAGTCGCCACATCCGGGGCACCAACGAACGTCTTGGTCCGAAGCAAAGTCGGCCGCTTTTAAAACAGGAAGATTCATTTCAGAAAGATTCGAAGTAAGTGTGTTGCTGAGGGGGGGAACGAACATGGGGTGGGGGACGGTTCGCGTCCTTTAGCCCGCTTTGCTTCGCACGTCAGCCTTGGACTTGCCACCTTTGGCGGTCGAAACATGCTCTTCGATCGCTTCAACCAACTCGCTAACCGCGAATGGTTTTCCTTGGATTTTGTTAACGCCGATGCAGTCGACCAGATACTTCGCTCGCAGCAGCATTCGCAATTGCCCTGTGTTCAACTCGGGCACGATGACCTTGTTGAAGCCTTTCATCAATTCGCCCAAGTTCTTTGGCATGGGGTTGATGTAACGCAGATGAGCGTGGCTGACCGAGTGGCCTGCGTTGCGGCAGGTGCGAACCGCCGTGTGGCACGAACCGTAGGTTCCGCCCCACGAGATGACCAGGACGTCGCCGCTGGTTTCCCCGTACACGTCTTGGTCAGGAATTCGCTCGGCGATCCGGCTGACTTTCGCTGCACGCGTGTCCGTCATGTGTTGATGGTTTGCCGGATCGTAGCTGACGTTTCCAGTTCCATCTTCTTTTTCCAGGCCACCGAGGCGATGCATCAACCCTTCGGTGCCAGGGATCGCCCATGGCCGTGCCAGGTTTTCATCGCGTGCGTACGGCATGAATGGCTCGTCCGGATCGGCACCTTCGGGGTGCGTGATCTTGATCTTAGGAAGCTTGGCCACGTCGGGGATCTTCCATGGCTCGCTGCCGTTGGCGATATAGCCATCCGACAGAATCACCACTGGGCACATGCATTCGGTGGCAATTCGCCAAGCTTCGACTGCGATATCAAAGCAGTCACCGGGGGATCGCGGTGCCAAGATTGGCAGCGGAGATTCACCGTTGCGGCCAAACATACATTGCAGCAAATCGCTCTGCTCGGTCTTTGTTGGCAGCCCCGTACTTGGGCCACCCCGCTGAACGTTGATCACGATCATCGGCAGTTCAAGCATCATGCCGAGGCCCATCGCTTCAGCTTTGAGTGCGATCCCTGGCCCGCTGCTGGCGGTGACTGCCATCGTGCCACCAAAGGCGGCTCCGATCGTCGCACAGACCGCTGCGATTTCGTCTTCGGCTTGAAAAGTCCGCACGCCAAAGTTTTTGAAGCGAGTCAATTCGTGCAGAATGTCGCTCGCAGGCGTGATCGGATAGGTTCCGTAGAACATGTCTTTGCTGCTGAGCTTCGATGCAGCGACCAATCCCCAAGCGAGTGCTTGGTTGCCCATCATGTTGCGGTAGGTGCCTTTTTCGAGTTCGGCTGCCTCGACTTGATAGCTTTCGCCAAACGCTTCGGTCGTTTCACCGTACGCCCAACCGGCTCGCAGGGCCGCTTCGTTCGCCGCCGCGATATCGGGTTTCTTGCCAAATTTGTCTTGGATGAACCGCAGGGTAGGGTCGAGCGAGCGGCCAAACAGCCAGTAGACCAGTCCCATTGCAAAGAAGTTCTTGCAGCGATCGGCGATCTTTTGGCTCAAACCATGGGCCGCCACGGCATCGCGTGTTAGTGCGGTCATCGGCACTTTAATGACGCGATAGACCTCTTCGATCACGCTGGCGTCCAGCGGATTCGATTCGACTTTGGCGAGTTTGAACTCTTTTTCGTTAAAGCCATCTTCATTTGCGATCAGGATACCGCCTTTGCGCAGGTCACCCAGATTGGTGACCATGGCAGCCGGATTCATGACCACCAAGGCGTCAAGATAGTCGCCGGGAGTGAAGATTTCTTCGCTGGCAAAACGGACTTGGAAACCGCTAACCCCAGCCCGGGTGCCCCGTGGGGCGCGGATTTCCGCGGGAAAATCGGGGAAAGTGGCCACGTCATTCCCCGCCAACGCACTGGTGTTGGTCAATTGGGTGCCGAGTAGCTGCATCCCGTCCCCAGAGTCGCCTGCCAGGCGAACGGTAATGCCGGAAACGGTAGATACGTCTTTTAAAGTGGTCGGAGAGGCCGTCATGAGCTTCGCTGGATGCGTAGAAACGCACCTCCATTGGGAATGGATGTATTGAGTGAAGATATAGTGTTTGTATCGATCATTCGGATTCGCAAACTTATCCGAATTCTATATTTTGGGCATCGAAACGTAATGTCCACCTCGACGCTTTCTCTGAAAATAAGACAGAAAAGCAAAAAACGGGTTCTCACCAGCGACATTTTGTCGCCATCAAGTTGCGGAATGACCGCAATATTTTTCGCTACCCCAGACGATAAAACCTACTCCCTTGCTCAAATCTCTCGATTCCGCTAACCTCCGCACTTCGCTTAGCTGCGGCGACTGTCTCTCCGTAGCTTTCTAAACTTGTTTTGCCGCTTGCAAGATGGGACGAAGGGCGTGTGTGGTTGCCACTGTATCGGCAGCCTCGAATGCCCTGGAATTCGTGAGTGAAAGTTTTCGCTCGCGATTCTCGTAGCCCGCAGTCGGTCCCCTTTCTGAAAAGGAAAAATTTCGCTCGATGTCCACTCCATCAAGTCCAATCGTTCAAGAAATGATCGAAGCCGGTGTCCATTTTGGTCACCGCACCAGCCTGTGGAATCCGAAGATGGCTCCGTACATCTTCGGCCGTAAAAACCAGATTCACATCATGGACATCCGCGAAACCCTTCGCGGTCTGTTGCGAGCTAAAAAATATCTCAGCCAAGTTGCCGCGGGCGGCAGCTTGATCCTGTTTGTGGGAACCAAGCGTCAAGCGGGCGAAGCCCTCGAAGAGCAATCGCTCCGCTGTGGAATGCCATTCGTCAGCGAGCGTTGGTTGGGGGGAACGTTGACCAACTTCCGTACCATTCGCAGCCGCCTTGGCCGTTTGGAAGAATTGGAAAACATGCGTCAAACCGGCGCCATGGACAACTACAGCAAGAAGATGCAGTCGGCACTAAACCGCGAGCATCGCAAGATGTACCGTAACTTGAACGGCTTGCGAACCATGAACCGCTTGCCCGAGTGCTTGTTCATCGTTGACCCCGGTAAAGAGCGTAACGCGATCCGCGAAGCAAAACGCCTTGGGATCACCACCGTCGCGTTGATCGATACCGATAGCGATCCAACCCAAGTCGACTTGCCGATTCCCGGTAACGACGATGGTATCCGCAGCATCGAATTGATCATGAAACAACTTGCTGACGCGGTGATCGCGGGCAAGGGACAATCGGCGACCGAAAGCAGCCCCCAGCCTCAGCAAACCAAGCCAACTGGCACGGAAGCTGAAATGGTTGCTGCAGCAACCCAATCGGAAGCGGCTCAATCGCCTCAGGCCGAAGGTTAGTTTTCCGAGGACGATTTTTGGGGGATCCGGTTTTGGGTCCCCCGGTTATGCGGGCTTGCATTTTTTTGGGGCCCCTTCCACCGCTTGGCATGGCAGCCGCCCCGATTCGCAATGGAGGAAGCGGCTTCATGGCGATCGTGCGTTGTGTGATTCGCGGCTTGGTCGCAAACGCTTCGGTCCCCGTCATTTTCGCGGCACCGATATCCGCGATCCTTTCCGCACGGTTTCGAGTGGGGGCGATTAAGAAATGGCGATAATCGCGACAAGAGCCCCAAGTCGCTTGATCAAAAATGGCATGTGCCTAAAGCTTGTCGATGAAGGAGAGCAATTCGACTCTCGCAAAGATCGCAAGCAACAATACAAACTGTTTTTTATACGTTGGAGATGAAGAGATGGCTGATATCACTGCGGCAGCGGTGAAGGCGTTCCGTGAGCGTACGGGATTGCCGATGATGGACTGCAAAAAAGCGTTGACCGAAGCGGGTGGCGACGAAGAAAAGGCGGTTGAGCTACTTCGCAAGAAGGGCCAAGCTCTCGCCGACAAACGTAGCGACCGCGAAACCGCGTTTGGTCGTTTCGGTCTTTACATCGGTACCGACAAAAAGGTCGGCGCGATGGTTGAATTGCTGTGCGAAAGCGCCCCTGTGACCACCAACGAGCAGTTCATTCAATTGGCTGCGGACTTGGCTCAACAGTACGCGACCGGCCCTGGTGCTGCGAGCGCTGAAGAATTGCTTTCCCAAGACTCGCCGTCACAACCCGGCACCACCTTGGCAACGCAAAAAGAAGACATGTTCAATCGCATCCGCGAAGTCTTCAAGGTCGGCCGTATGATCCGCGTCGAAAGCACCTGTGGCGGTTACATGCACCACGCCGGAACCACCGCCGGCGTTTTGGTCGAAATCGAAGGCGGCAACGACGATGCAGCCAAAGACGTTTCGATGCACATCGCTGCGATGCGTCCGGAAAGCTTGAGCAAAGACTCGATCGATCCTGCCGTGGTCGCCAGCGAGCGTGAAGTTTTGTTGGAAGCCGCGATTGCGGAAGGCAAGCCACAAAACATCGCCGAAAAAATGGTCGATGGCCGGATGCAGAAGTTTTATGCCGAACGCTGCTTGCTTGAGCAACCGTTTGTCAAAGACGACAAGCAATCGGTTGGCGAATACGCCAAAGCTAACGGGATGACCGTAAAGAATTACTGGCACTGGGTTATCGGCGAAAAAGTCGACGCGTAACCTAGGCGCGATTGCCACCGCTGCGGTGGCAACTGCAAACCGCGATAACCTCGCTTGTCCCCCATCGGACCGGCGAGGTTTTTTCGTATACTTTCCGTTATGCTTAGCACTGGCGGCAGATCGCAATTTCAGTGATTTCTGCGATCCACCCTTAACAATCACCCCCCTGGTTTCCAACCCTCTCCGCTTTTCCAAACGCGAAAGTCTTCAACACCATGTCTGACGCTCCCCAGTCGGATGGCTCCGACGTCAACGCTCCCCTGCATTACAAACGCGTCGTCTTAAAACTTAGCGGCGAAAGTCTCGCTGATTCGGGCGGACGCGGAATCAGCGGTGAAGAGTCGGGCGAAATCGCTCGCCAGATCAAGTTAGCGCACGACACCGGCTGTCAAATTGCGATCGTGATCGGCGGCGGCAATATCCTCCGCGGCGCCCAATTTTCCGGCAGCAACTCGATGGTCCACGAAGCAACAGCCCATTACATGGGAATGCTCGCGACGATCATCAACTCGCTTGCCATGCAAGACGCGCTGGAAGCTCACGGATTGCAAACGCGTGTGATGTCGGCGATCCCAACCGACAAGATTGCCGAAACCTTCATTCGCCGCCGAGCACTGCGTCATTTGACACGTGGCCGAGTGGTGATTCTTGCCGCCGGTATCGGTAACCCCTTTGTCACCACCGACACTGCGGCAGCCCAACGAGCGCTGGAAATCGAAGCCGACGTGGTGCTCAAAGCGACGCGTGTCGATGGCGTTTACAGCGACGACCCGGAAAAGAATCCGCATGCCGTGCTGTACGAGTCGCTGACTTACAGCGACGTCATGGAAAAGAACTTGCGAGTGATGGACGCAACCGCGATCGCACTGTGCAGCGAACATAAAAAGCCGATTGTCGTCTTTAACTTTAAGAAGAACGGAAACATCGTTCGCGCTATCTCCGGCGAAAACGTCGGAACTTGGATCGGCCCTGAAAAGAAACAATAAGTGCCGCAACCGATACACTGTATTAACTCTAGTCTTCCCCCTGTTACTCCATTCCCAAGGATGCAAGATGTCCAGCGATGATGTGCTTCTCGATGCCGAAGAACGTATGGATAAAGCAATCTCCGTTCTCAGCCATAACTTGTCCGGAATCCGCACAGGACGTGCGAACCCAGGCTTGGTGGACTCGTTGAAAGTCGAGGTCTACGGTTCAGCGACTCCGCTTAAGCAACTTGCTTCGATCGGAACGCCCGAACCTCAGCAGATCGTGATTCGTCCCTACGATGCGGCCACGATCAAAGAAATCGAAAAGGCGATCGTTGCCGGCGATTTGGGGCTGAACCCGCAAAACGACGGACGCATCATTCGCCTGAACGTGCCGCCACTTTCCACCGAAGTGCGAAAGAAAATGGTTTCGCGGATCAAGGAATTGTCCGAAGAAGCCAAGGTCTCGATTCGTAACATCCGTCGTGATGCCAACAAGGCCATCGATAACTCCGAAAAGGCCAAAGAGATCTCCGAGGACGATCGTGATCGCATGAAGGAAGAGGTCCAAGAGTTGACCAAGAAATTCGAAGCGCAAGCCGCCGAGCTCGCAAAAAGTCGCGAGTCCGAAGTGCTCGACAGCTAGCATCGCCGCGTTCTGGGGTGAATGCTCACGGTTTTTGTCGATCTTTTCAACGGTGCGGCGACGAGCCGCCCGGTTCGGTGCGAACGTTTTTTCTCGCTGCAGCAGGACGGCTGGTGCCGCGAACGCGACCAAAGTCGATGGCGTCAGAGGGCTGCCTGAACCGCGGCGGCAAGTGGAGCCAGCGGTGGCGCCGCCGATCGGGTGAAAATCGTGGCCACCCACGCGAAGCGAGCCGCCGGGCAGGATAGAATGAGAGGATGGGCTTTTTTGCGAAACGTCCTCTCCACGCCTCCTCTACAACCTCGGCCAACGCCCCGTGTGTTCCATGCCCTTATCTCTGATCTGTCCTCGCTGTAACAAGTCGGTCTCGATTCCCGATAGTTCCGCAGGGCTGCGGGTCTCGTGCCCTCATTGTGCTGCCGCGTTTCTGGCTCCCGGATTGAGTGCGACGACCAACGATGATGCCGACGATTGGTTGACTCTGGATACCGATCCCGTTCCGGCAAACAAACCGTCAACTCTCGAAACCGCAAAGGTCAATCCGCGTCCGTCTCCGCCCGCTGCAGCCGCGGCAAACCCCACCAGAAAACCAAAGCCGCCTCGATCCGTCAGCCCCGACGAAGACACGTTGCTCGGAGAATTCGCTGCCGAGCTGGACGAGTTTACCTCCACCATCGAATCGGTCCCCAAACCGAAAGCCTCTGTAAGCGGGGATGCGGCCGGTGGGGACGGGGACGAAGATGATCCGTTTGTTCTTCGCCCGGCGCTGTCAAAGCCACCCGTCGGAACACCTCGCCCGACATCCGTGAAACCCGCACCCGTGATTCCAACGCCGGTGATTCCAACAGCGGGGACACCCGGTGGCGACGACGACGTGATCGAACTTGGCGACGAAAACATCGTTGACGACGAGATCGATCTGGCTGCCGAGTTGGGAACAAAAAAGACGCCTGTCGAATACGCCACCGAATATCGTGTGCAATGTATGACGTGCGGTTCGCAGCGGATGGTCCAAGCCAGCCAAGCGGGAAAGACGATCAAGTGCAACGATTGCCATTCCCCCATCCGGGTCCGCCAGCCTCCGCGCGTGCCCAAAAAAGTCGTGATCGACATGGATAACGCCGCCACGTTTGCCTTCGAGGCGTCGCAGGTTTCGTCGTCCGATCGCCGCTCGGATCCCTACCGTAAATCGGCCCAGCAATTGCTCGACGAAGCATCGCGAGTCGAAGAACGGGTACAAAAACATGACGACGACATCCCCAGCATCAGCGGATGGTTGGCCAGCATCTTTGGCATTTTTCGCGATCTTGGAGTGCTCGCACATTGGGTCGCATTGTCGCTGATCGCATCGGTGCCCGCGATCGTGGTCTTGGCATCGGAAGTTCGCGTTTTACAGGTTGCCTTGGTTCCCGCAGGAATCGTGTTCGGGCTCGTTGTGGTCAGTTGTGGCTTCGCGATCCTGCAGTCGATTGCCAACGGAGAAGAGAAGGTCAGCGAATGGCCTGTGTTTGACCCGATGGGCTGGCTCGAGAATTTGATCGAGGTGTTTTCTGCTGCCGGCTTTGCCATCATTCCTGTCTACGGGATCGCTCAATTTGTGTTCGGACAATCGTTGCTTACCGCAGCGCTAACCATGCTGTCGCTGTACATTTTCTTTCCCTTTGTTTTGCTGTCGATGCTGGATAGTAATAGTCCTTTGACGCCGTTTTCAGCCGAAGTGGCTCGCAGTGTGACTCGCGCCCAAGAGGCCTGGGG
>NZ_JBFHFD010000371.1:0-8560 GCF_041583735.1 Novipirellula sp. | reverse complement strand
CGCCGTCTCCCTTTTTGAGCGTGGCAATGAACTTGGTCTTGTAACTCGTGTCGGGTTCGGTCTCGATCGCGAGTGACAATGTCTGACTTTCCTTGTTGAATTGCACATCGGACAACGTCACGCCGCTGGACGCATAGAAGTCGCCACGTTTCATCGCCCGAATCAAATGCTCGGGAGTCAAGTATTTGCTGCGAACCATCACCCAGCCGCGTCCAGGACGCGAACCTGCCTTGCCGTGATACTCGTGTGAATCGTCGGTGCCGATTCCCATCAACGGCGGAATGTCCAACGAGGTTTGGCGAATCGCGTTGGCGATATCCCACATCCGTTCGATGCTGGGATGATCATCGTCGCCGAGATGGTTCACACCGGGGTGTCCGTTGTAGACCTCGAAAAAACGTTCCGATACGACCGCGGCCAAATCCTCCGCGGTGATCGCGTAGTGAAAATTTGGATGGTTCACGTGAGGCAGCACCTCGCGGCCATGTTTCTTCTCATGCTCGAGGATCGCGCGCAAGTTATTTTCGATCGCTTGACGCACGGTTTCGCCACCGACCGGTTTGATGACTTCGGCCAAATTGGTGGCGTTGATGTGAACCGGTTTGCCCTCGGCTGAATCGCTGATTTCTTCGGCCGGAATTAAAATGAATTTGCCCGTTTCCTCGACGAGATAACGAAACTCGTCCATCGGTTTTAGCCGGACTTCGTGATCTTTTTGCCCCGGTTCGCCACGGGTTTCCACCCATGCCTCTCCGAAACGATCACGGTAACGATCGAGTATGCCCTCGTCCGCTCGATTGTGGATCGCGGACATTGCCATCCAACGCATGCCTTCGCTCAGCACGTTATGGTCCGTCAACGCGAGAAAATTGTAGTCGCGTTGGCGATACCAATCCGCGATCATTTCGGGGAATTGGTCACCATCACTCCACAACGAATGCGTATGTAGGTTTCCTTTCCACCATCGAGCCGCGGGATCCGTGTCGGAGGAATCTTGTGCCGTTACATGCAGTGGCAAGGCAAGAAAAAACAAACTCGCAAGGATACAGTGTTTCGTCATGTTATTTTCGTTCTGCATGTTACTTTGGTTCGGGCCAATTCAAGTGTTTGTGTAGAAATGCAAAAGTTCCAAGTCCACGAATGGTATGGGGACCATTAAAGAATTCGATCGTGGTGGAATCAGCGAGGCCGAGTTCGTCGTAATGACGCCGCACTTTAGCGTATTCCGCAGCCACCCATTCATCCGGCGCGACGCCGTCTCGATGTCCTCGCTCGACCATGAACGGTCGGGGCGTCATCATACAGGCAAGCTCGGCATAGCTGGCAACGTTTCCCATGTTCCACTCCCAAATTTCATATTCGCCGGTGTAGACGTAACTAGCCCGATAGATATTGCTGGTCGTTTTACCAATCCACTCGTTGAAGTCGGCCGAACAAATCGACAATGCATATTGCGGGACAAAAGGGGGCACCCGCACCGCGGTTTTTCCGCCGTACGAGATGCCATAAAACGCGATCCGATCGGGATCGACATGGGGCATCGTACAAAGCCACTCGAGCGTTCGCTGGTGCTGGGGGATAATGTAGCTAAACAGCGATCGCTTCAGCGGGTTGGATTTACGTTGGATTTCGCGAAACGCATCTCCACCACGATAAGGATTCTGTGGTGCATAGACAATGAATCCGCGAAGCGCAAGTTCGGCTGCAAAGCCGCGTTCTAAGAAACGATCTTTGCGTTGATCCAACGTGCTAAGGGCGGTGCCTTCGAGTCCGTGTTGGCAAACAACAACGGGGCGCCGATCGCCGGGCTGCAAATCGGTCGGCAACAATAGGATGCCGCCCGCGATCACGTCCTCGAAAACATCCAGCACCACTTCATATCCCTTAAACTTCTCTTCATCAATCATTAATCGAGAACGGGGGTTCATCGGTAGCATTGCATGCGGAAGTCGGCCAATTACCTCGTCGTAAAATTCGTCACGGTACGCTTGGGTTGTTTCAATCCAAGATTCGACGGTGCTGCGATTCGCTTTTCCCCAGTGCTGGTCACGTATCCGCGGACTGTCGCGGACGAGTCGTTGATTCCGCTCGACCAGTTCATCGATCTGGCGTGATTGCCGAGCTGACGCATCCGCCAGCGGCAAATGAGTTACCAATTTCGCGGGCGTATTTTGCGTTGCGGGCAAATTCAGTCCGGCTAAAAACGAGGTTGCCGCGGCAATACTGCCTGCGGGGCCTGTTCCTTGTTCGCTTTCCACCAGACCGATTTGCTCGGGGCGCCCCAGCGATTGGTAATGCGATCGCGCGCGAGAAAACTCGTTGCGTACGGTGGCGATCGCCGGTGTACGAATGCGTCCGGGGGCCGCTCCGCCTCTTCGGCCTGGGGTGACCGCGGGCGGTCCATCGACTTCGGGAACGCGGCATGCTTCGATCGTCAGACGTCGTGGCGCGATGAGCGAGGCGATGTCAGCATCGGTAAATTCGGTCAGCAAGCTCCACACGTTGCGGTAGATCGGTTCACGCCAAATCTGTTCGCGGTCGTCAAAATAGCCGCATACCATAACGGAATCGACTCGCGTATCGATCGCGGCGGCATAAAATGCTAACAAGCCGCCTTCGCCCACCCCGGCGATGCCGATGGGGCGGTCCTGGTGCTGGGATTCGCGTCGGGCGACAAAGTGATCGACTACGGCAAGGATTTTTTGCACTTCGTAACCGATCACATGACGTCCGATCTCGAACGAGGTGCGGTAGACAAATTCGCGATGAGGTTGGTTCGTGAACGCGACGGCTGGATTCCCAGAAAATTCATGATCGCGATTGATCAGAGTGGGAACCAACACCTCGCATCCTTGTTGGACCCACTGCAGCACAAAGGGGGTGGCATCGGTATCAGCCATCAATCCTACCAAGGCTTCGGGGCTCCAATCGGCATCGGGGATCGCGATCACGCTGGCGGTTGGCTGTTGTCCCTTAGGGGACAGCAGTAATCCTTCGCCAGTGACCCCGTCCATCACGGGCCAGCGGACATGGCGGACGATGCACTCAGCCGAGCTTGCCAAAATCGGAGCGGGCGATTGAAAGTCGTCTTGCGAGATGATCATCTGAAGCGTCGGCTGATCGACACGAGGATCGACCGCACCAATGATTTTTGCGAATTGCTCTCGGTTTGCTTGAACGCTGTGCAAATAGCGGTCTTCGGATGCAAAATCGCGATGCCAATTTCGCCGGCGTCGGTCGCGGGATTGGCTCAATTCACGCTCGGCGAAGCGATTGATCCCACGCACCATCCACTCGTCAAGTGGTTCGTCGAGTAACAGCGGCTGCGTGCCCGGCAGCGTTTGTACCACTGCCAGCGAT
This sequence comes from Novipirellula sp., assembly GCF_041583735.1. Taxonomy (NCBI): domain Bacteria; kingdom Pseudomonadati; phylum Planctomycetota; class Planctomycetia; order Pirellulales; family Pirellulaceae; genus Novipirellula; species Novipirellula sp. The sequence continues at coordinate 5,200 of NZ_JBFHFD010000371.1, read as the reverse complement.
TCAGGGGTATGGTCGTCCTGGGCGGTCGCGATGGTGAACCCAATCCACCAAACGGCACAAAGCATCGCGAGGCGGTTTGTGTGAAAAAAGAAAACACGAGTGGGCATTCGCATCTATAGACTTATCGGTGGGATGGCGAGCGAGGGTGGGAAGTCTTGGCAGCCATTCTACATCAATCGAGGGTAACCGTGGGTGGAATGAAATTTTGCAGATTTTTTCATTCTATCTTCCTCACTGTTCGCTGTTCGTCACCGTTCGCTTCCCTCGTCTCGCGGACAAGGTCATCTACTTTTGCGCCATCATCTACTTTTGCACAGAGCGGGCATCTACTTTCGCACTGAGCGGGCATCTACTTTTGCACTGAGCGGGTGCCGCTACCCGCGGCGTTGGGATTGAGGTTTGTGGTTGGGGGCTGCAAACGGGCCATCAGTATGCTTTTGCGGCGGAGGCGAACAGAAATTTCCGTCCGATTCCCTCAGCAAACCACGCTCACGTTTTCTGCTACATTGACAGTCATGCCGGATTGAAGGGTGCCGCGTATTTTGTGCGTATACAATCAATCCCCCCCTGCCCAGCGACAATCCTGCTCGCTCTATACACTTGATCCCACCTCGCGAAAGTGTGACTGAATGAACTATTTCAAATTCTTGCGATCTCCAATTTTTAACTTGTGGATCGGTCTGATTTTGGGTTTAGCCGTGGCGGCCCACTGCATCCCACATTCGTATGGCAAGGATTTGGTCCAATCCGATCCTAATGCGAAGCGGAGGCTTTCCGTAGCCACGTTTGACATCGATGCCACACCGCCGGTCGGATTCGTGATGGCGTATGATCGAGTCAAAGAACATGGTGAACTCGGGTTGCGATGCCGCGGGGTCGTGATCATGGGAGCCGGGGACCCGATTGTGTTGTGTGCGGTCGATTGGATCGGGATCGGTAACCAGAGCCAGGATGTGTTTCGCGAGCGGATCGCTAAAGCTGCGGGAACAACGCCTTCACGCGTTGCCGTTCACACGCTTCATCAACATGACGCACCCCGCTGTGATTTTGGTGCCGAGTCGCTGCTGAATCAGGTCGGAGTCTCGGATTTGGGGGCTCACGATGGAACGTTTGCACGCCGGGTGATTGACCGTTTGGTAACCGCAATCGATTTGTCGCTGAAAACGGCCCAACCCGTGACACACGCCGGATATGGAACCGCCGAAGTCAAAGAAGTTGCTTCGAATCGCCGACTTCAGGACGAGACCGGGAAAGTCATCGCGACTCGCTATACCGCCACTCGCGATGCCAAGTTACGCGCGCTGCCGGTGGGAACCATTGATCCTGTGCTCAGTTCGCTGTCGTTTTGGAATGGGGACAAAGCGGTTGCCGTGCTGAGCTACTACGCATGCCATCCGCAAAGCTACTATCGCACGGGAATCCCAAGTCCTGATTTTCCAGGGATCGCTAGATTTTTTCGTAGCCAAGACGCTCCCGGACCTTTGTACGTTCACTTTAACGGTGCAGGCGGCAATATCGGTGCTGGAAAATACAACGACGGTTCGAAGCCGAACCGTTTGATTTTGGCAAAACGTGTTGCCAACGCGATGCAGCAATCCTTGCAGTCGACCGAAAAGTTTGCGATCGGTCCGGACGACGTGAATTGGACGAGCGTGGGAGCGGCGCTTCCACCAGCGAAACATCTCGATCGGCAAACGTTGGCCGACGGGGTGTCAAAATGGGACGGTGTCAGTTATTGGGGGGCCCCCGACGAGTTGGCTTGGCTACTGCGGTGTGAAAATGGTCACAAGATCGATCTTGGTTGTTTATCGGTCGGTGATGTTCGCGTGTTGCATATGCCCGGAGAATTGTTTGTGGAATATCAGTTGGCGGCCAAGGCGTTGCGGCCGGATTTGAAGGTTGCGATGGCGGCCTACGGCGACTACGGCCCCGGCTATATCGGTACCGCCCAGGCTTATGAACAAGGCGGCTACGAGACAAGCCAAGCGGCGTCCAATGTGGCTCCGGAAGTCGAAACGGTTCTGATGGACGGCATCAAGACGTTGTTGCAAGTCAAGGAGGTGGCACAGTGAACGTTCAAAACTTAAAACCGATCCGAAAACGGGCTGCGAAAGTCGTTAAGACTTTCGACGCAGCGCGATCGGGGCCGAATTCCGCTACGACAGCATCAACCATGACAACTCATCTTCGGTTTTCGGACTGGTTATTGTTAATGACAATGTTTTGTTTGGCTCCTTTGGTGATGTTCGCATTCGTCACAGACGATCTCTCTGCGGTGGAACCTGCTCCGACTGATGCGGCTGCTTCTACCATCGCCGCCGATTTTTCCGACGAATTGCCGCGGATCGCTCCGACCGAACCTGATGCTGCGTTATCTACATTCACGGTGGCGGACGGATTCGACATGCAGCAGGTCGCTGCGGAGCCGCTGCTCGGTAGCCCCGTGGCGATCGAGTGGGACGAACATGGCGCAATGTACGTCTGTGAAATGCGGGGCTACAGCGAAAACCGCGACGATGGCATTTCGACGATTGCCAAACTGACCGATGCCGATGGCGACGGGGTCTACGACAAACGAGTCGAATTCGCTAACGGATTGTTTTGGCCGACAGCGTTGTTTCCCTATGACGGCGGTTTATTTGTCGGAGATGCACCGGACCTGCTGTATTTGAAAGACACCGATGGCGACGGTGCAGCTGATGTCAAGCAGCGAGTGTTGACGGGGTTCGGTACCTCGAATGTGCAAGGGTTGATGAACTCATTTCGCTGGGGACTCGATAATCGGATTCATGTCGCCTGCAGCAGTGTCGGAGGCGAGATCCGCCACGCTCATGCCGCCCCCGACGTTGCAGGGCTCAGCATCCGAGGACGTGACTTGGCGTTCAATCCTCGTACTTACGAATTCGAACCGACCAGCGGTGCGGCGCAGCACGGGATGTGCTTTGACGATTGGGGACGCAAATTTGTTTCCTCCAACAGTGACCACATTCAACAAGTGATGTACGAGGACGCCGACATTGCAAGAAATCCGTTTGTCGTTCCGCCGCCGTCGCGAATTTCGATCGCCGCCGATGGACCGCAAGCGGAAGTGTTTCGCACTAGCCCGGTAGAGCCGTGGCGTATCGTGCGAACGCGATTGCGAGTGTCCGGTGCCGTGAAGGGAGTCGTCGAGGGTGGCGGCCGAGCGGCTGGCTACTTCACCGGCGCGACCGGCGTGACAATCTATCGCGGCGATGCTTGGCCCGCAAAGTGGAAGGGCCACGCGATCATTGGTGACGTCGGCAGCAACCTGATTCATCGCAAACGACTCGATCGTAATGGGTTAGAGTTCATCGCAAACCGAATGGATCAGCAAAGCGAATTCGTGACCTCGAGTGACATCTGGTTTCGTCCGGCCCAATTTGCCAACGCTCCCGACGGGACGTTGCACGTGATCGATGTTTATCGCGAGGTGATCGAGCATCCGTTGTCGTTGCCCGAGCAGATCAAAAAGCATCTTGATTTGACTTCGGGACGCGATCGCGGACGAATTTACCGAATTATCCCCACGGGATACACGCATCGTCCGTTTCAAAATCTTGCTGAATTATCAACGCCCGATCTCGTAAAAACGCTGGCTCATGCGAATGCTTGGCATCGTGAGACGGCGGCAAGGTTGTTGTACCAGCGGCAAGACCCGGCGGCCGTGGCGCCGCTGCATGCGTTGGCCAAGGACAGTTCATCACCGTTAGGGCGGATGCATGCAATGTACGCACTCGATGGACTCGCCGCATTGGACGAGGCGACACTCATCAGCGGCCTGCATGACGAGCATCCGCAAGTGCGTCGGCACGCATTGCGTTTGTGCGATTCCATCGAACTCACGCCATCGGTCCAGAGACGACTCGTTGAAATGACCAACGACGCATCGATCGAAGTTCGCTATCAGTTGGCGTTTGCCCTGGCGAACACCGCGGGGGACGTCCGTGTCAACAGCTTGGCTCGTCTTCTCAGTCGTGATCCCGATGACCGCTGGATACGCGCCGCAGTCCAAACTTCGATCAGCGACGATGCCGAAAAACTGTTGGTTCGGCTAAGGGAAAAGGATTCGTTCAGCGGAAAATTGGCCGATGCGTTTAAGAAGCAATTGAGTGATCAGATTGCGGCGCGAGCCCGAAACGTCCTCTCGAAAGGGGACGATCGTTCACGACAACGTGTCACGACAAGCTCGGCGGTGCGATCCCCCGAGGCGATTGCTCGTCGGCAAGACGTGGTGGCAAAGTACCGCGACGCACTCTCGATGCAAAGTGACATCGATCGTGGACGCGAACACTTTAAAAAGCACTGCAGCACCTGTCACCGAGTGGAAAATGTGGGGCACGAAATTGGCCCGAACTTGGCGACCATCAAGGCGCGTGGTGAAGAGACGGTGTTGACCGCTGTGCTCGATCCGAATCGAGAGGTGAATCCGCAGTACATCAACTACGTGATTTCGACGCTGGATGGAGAAATCGTATCGGGGATGATCATCGACGAAGGAGCAACAAGTTTGACGTTGCGACGCGGCGACAATGTGACCGCCACAGTGCTGCGAATCGATGTCGACGAACTAAAGAACACCGGTTTGTCGATCATGCCCGAAGGATTCGAAGACGCGATGGACAAGCAAGCGGTTGCTGATTTGATCGCCTACCTGATGCAAGCTTCGTAAACGGGGCCGTGGTGTAATGGACGTTTCCATACGCGGGCACGCTCGCCCCGGGCTTTGCTCGAGCGAGGTGCCTTGGGCTGCTAATGGTTCTGCTAAACGGAGGAGACATTTAGAGACTGCAAATTACGGCATTTGCGTTTTGTAGCTACGCTCGCCAGAGCGTGGATGGTTGCCGGCCAATACGAATCACCACCTTCTGGCGAAGGTAGCTACGAGAAAATGGTTCACAGCGTTAGCCAAAATGGCTAGCTCGGTAAGAGATTGTCGATAGCGGAAGTCGTCAACGGCTCTCGTTCCACGGCGAGTGCTCCCCGAAACTCTTGGCGAGTTTCGCTACGGAATGCGACTCAGACGGAACCGTGGCTAGCGCCAAAACGAGGGCGGTGTGAAGCATTTAGAGACTGCAAATTACGGCATTTGCGTTTTGTAGCTACGCTCGCCAGAGCGTGGATGGTTGCCGGCCAATACGAATCACCACCTTCTGGCGAAGGTAGCTACGAGAAAATGGTT
>NZ_JBFHFD010000370.1:0-8568 GCF_041583735.1 Novipirellula sp. | reverse complement strand
ATCCCCAGGAACCATTGCGATGCTGGGCATAGGTTGTGAATGTCATTGCCTGCGACACCAATTCGCGGAGATCGGTATCCCCTTGCTCGTTCGCGGGGTTCCGCGACATGTAGAGCGCCTCGGCGACCGCCATCAATGCGATGCCATGTCCGTACATGCTGCCTTGCTGCCAATCAACTCCCGCATCAGCCTCGGCAGCGGCAGATCGCAAATAATACAGTCCGTCACGGACCACATTTTCATACTTGCCGCTCTGGTGAGTGTAGCCAGCGCCTAAGAATGCGAGTAGCGCAAGACCGGTCGCTCCGGTCGATGGAGTAGCCGTACCAGATGTATTCTTGCTATGACGGCAGCGTCCGTTACAGGGATCCAGTTCAAGATTAAACGACCAAGACCCGTTGGGACGTTGATGATTGGCAAGCCACTGCAGTGCGTTTTCGACCGCTTGTTCACTTTCCGCAGTCGCCCCAAAACGCTGGCCTAACTGTTTGCGGCCCTCAGGGGTGCGTCCCGACAAACCGCCTCCGCTGGGTACGCGGCTCAACCACGCGGCAGCATCACGAGCATTTGGGACACTTAACTGCATCACGGTTTGCCGAGGCAGCGGCGTCGAGCTTGTCACGCGACTCAGCGGCGACGCGATTTCACTCGGTTCCGCAAACGCGATCGCGACCGAGGCAGGACGCTCGGCGAGCGACGCTTCGGTCGTTCTGCTGTCATCCTGTTTCGGCAATGCTTCCAGCCGCACCACCGGTGCCGCTTCGCCTTGCCGGGCACGAATCGAGAACGTTTCGCGAACGGCCACGGGCAGCGTCAACAGAGCAAAGAGGATCAACAGCAGCGTATGCAAGATCGTGCTGATCAGCCCCGGAATGACTCGCGGATCATGGGTTAGACGTTTTTTCGAATCCGCTGCGGATGTTACTGACTGTAACGAATCATCCGGCTGCTGCGGCGGCTCGGTCTCAATCGGCGGCGCCGCGCACGCAGGCGCCATCGGCCAGTGCACCTCAGGTGCACTGGCGATCGAAGGGGTTGTGCCGGTGATGTCAGTTTCGCTTGTCAAAATGAGAGATCCTTATCTCTCGACTATAGCTCAGCCTGACGCAAAAACGTCGTAATTCTGTCGGCAGCAGCAGGCCTCGAGACTACTCGGCAATTTGGTAGGCCCGCGAGCGAAAGAGAAAATCGATGAGATTCCCTTCGTGAGGTTGCAGCCAATTCAATCGATTTGTGGGAATCGCCCCGATATTCAATCGATCGATGTCGGTACTATTGCCTGCGGCTTTGATCAAGTTGCCATCCCGCGTGATGACCGTGCCGATCAAGGTAGGGCCGATCCGATTAAGCATCTCTGATTGTGGGCACTGGACCACCGAGACGAAGGGGAACATGTACTCTTTGGCTGCGACTTGACGGTCGGGTGAATCAGCCAGAACGACCATCGGGCGAAGGTACGCACAATGATCTCGTTCGATCAACTTTTCGCCGTATTCGGCGGTCAAGTCGGTGACGCCCGATTCGGCCAAGTCTTGCTGCACCATCGCATAGGTGCCAGTTGCCATCGCCGGCACGGTGAACGCAGCGAGCTGTGCGGAATCGTCCGCCGGTGGCAGCACATCAACGGGGCCAATTCGCTTGGCAATCGCTTCGCCAATTTCGCGAGTGTGGCGGCTCGCCCAAATGCCCGAGCAATTGATACAGCTGCGCCCCGAATTGCTCAGCACGCTTTCGACCATCAGGTCCAAGTAATCTTCCCAGTTATCCACGACATCGTCGCCTAGCAGAATCTTGGAGAACCCAGGACCGTGAGCTTGCACTCGAGGGTTACCAGCGTGTTGAGCCAGCGTTTGTGCACTTCCAAAAATCATACTGCGTGATGTCTTGGTCATGATGGCGCCGCCGACATCATGATCGCCGGGGTACAGCGAAAACGCTTCTGCGGGGATTCCCGCTGCAATAAATGCCGAAATCATTCGGTACGGCGTCCACGGTTCTTGCGAACCTGGCTTGAGTGCCAAACCGATTTGCAGAGGCACCGCAGGCAACCACAACGTATGAACCCCTGGCGAATTGTTGGGCAACACGGCACCGAGTACCGGAGTTTGCACCTGATAACTGACAATCACTCCACGCCCCTCTTCGCCGTAGCCACGCGAGAGGATGGAAAGATCAAGTCCGCGAGTCAGACAATCAAGAATCTCACCCATGTGGGCAAGCACAAAACTGTTCTTCGCCATGTTCGATCGGCACATGTGCTCGGGCAATCCGGTACTGGCCGATTGCTGATGCACAAAATCATCGACACTCTGTGTTGAGTCACCGACACTCAAGTCACTTTTCTCAAACAACTCGGCTGCCTTCTTGCAACGGTTGATCAAATCGTCGGTTGAGAATTGCAGCAGTGCTTCGCGAGCCAAATGCGACTTTCGCATATCGCGACCGACGATCCCACCCCCGACCGTACCGACACGCGCAATCGGCGCCCCGGTATCGAAGTGGACAACGTCTTTGAAATCGAGCGACTCGTAGGGTTTCCCCCAACGCAGTGGACTAAGCGTGATCATGAACTTGAGCTTCTTTTGGTTTCGATGGTTCTCGGGTCGTTGTGTTTAAGCGAAGCATCCCTCTAAGGCCCGCAGACCTTGGATTAATGCCACTACAGTTGCGCCATCCGCCGACTGCGATTTAGTAAACGCCTACGGTGGTGGCACTTGCGAGTTCGTGGAATGGACGCACCCCGCTGACTCCATCCCATGGATACAAGTCGAACGGAGCTTCACGCTCTCCTTCGTCACGTTCCATGAACCCCGGCACAAAGAATTCATCGGTCAACGTATAAAGCTTCACACGGCCGGTCTCGCCAATCCCCACCACTTGGTTGTAGTCATCAAAGCTAACCACTTCGGTGGCCGCGCGAGGCTGGGGGGCGTAATACGAGATTTTGTATCCGTCGGCCGCCGTAATCGGTTTGCTACATGCCAACCCCATCAACGTGTTGCCATAGGTGGGTGTCATGTAGACGCCGCTTTCCTCCGGTGGACCACCAAGTAACTCTTCGACACAGAAACGAGTCCACTGCGGCGTGAATTCGGTGCCCCCAGAAAAAATCCCCGTGATGCCGACTTCTTGCAAACTGGTGCCTCGCTCTTCGAGTGCTTCACCGAGCGACTCGATCAACTTGGGTGTTCCAAACATGCACTTCACGTCGTGACCGGCGGTCAAAATCGTTATCGCCTGATCAATACAATGCTTCTTGTATTCTTCGAGATGTTCCATCCACCCCTTTTTGATCAACTTGACGACCCAGCGAGGATCCAGGTCGATACAGAAACAAATTCCATCGCGGTGCTGCGCTAGATGCTCGACGGCCAAACGCAGACGACGAGGCCCGCTAGGGCCCAGCATCAACCAATTCGCTCCCTTGGGAAAGTACTTTTCAGGCAGCGTGTTGCTGAACAACTCGTAATCTTTCCAGTGGTCCTCGATCACCATTCGGCTCTTGGGAACCCCCGTAGTACCCCCGGTTTCAAAAACGTAGACCGGCTTCCCCGCGTGGCCCTTGGGAACCCAGCGGCGGATCGGTCCGCCGCGAAGCCACTCGTCTTCAAAGAGCGGAAACTTTTTCAAATCGTCAAACGACTTCACATCTTTCAGCGGATCGAATTTCAACTCTCGTTTCTTCTCGAGCCAGAAGGGGCTGCCGGTGTCGTCGCTAAAGTGCCAATGAACAGTTTTCAGCGTGTGCTCGTTCAGCTGGTCACGAGCCGCTGCTGCTTGTTTCGCAACTTGCTCGCTGATTGGTTTATCCACAGCAGACATGAAAAATCTCGCTAAAGAAGTCAAGAGGATTGGGGTAGGATCCATACCGCCACCGATTGCGTTTGGCAACATGATGGTGGGGATTCACATCATATCAACAATCGACGAGTCCGTAATCCGGTGGCGATGTAAAGCAGCGGTGCCGTGGCAGGAAGGAGAGGGGGAGGTTGATGCCAGCCCATTAAGACCAAGATGGCAATAAAAAAACCACGGCCAAAACCGTGGTTGTTATTGATTCAGTGCTGCCCCGCCGGCTTGATGCCAGCGGAATCGATCAGCGAGTCCGTTACTTGATTGGACTGATTGGCTCAGGAGGGGTGATCACCGCGTTGTCATCATCGTCAATCGCGACCGCGATCAAACCACCGATAGCTGCGAGACCCACGATGCCGCCGAGTCCGCCATCACCACCAAATCCGCCGCCGCCGCCACCACCACCGTAGCCGCCGCCATATCCACCACCGGGGACGTAGCCGCCATCGAGAGGCGTACCAAAGCCATCGACGACGATTCCGCCATCACCAATGACTTCACCGGGAACGCCACAACCACAACCGTCAACAATCGGTCCGCCATCGACGATCACTTCGTCGCAGCAGTGGATGATCTGTGGCATCGGAGCGACTTGCATTTCGAAGGACGAGCAGCATTGCTTGTGATGACCAAAGATCTTGATCAGCTTCTCTTTGTCGTCAGCAGCCGATTTCTTTTGCGGTGCTTCGCCAACCAATTCAAAGCCGGCCAAACCAACCCCTGCCGAACCCACTGCAAGTAGCGAATATTCGCCCGCAGCCAGTTCATCGATTTGGAAATTACCTTCACGGTCGGTAACCGCTCGTGCCACGGTCTCGCCGTTGTTCACGATGAACACATTGGTAAGATCTGCAGCTTGTAATTCTCCGCCCGCAAGACGAAGAACACCCTTCATACCACCTTCGCTCTGCATGACGCGAAGATATTGATCGCCACAAACTCGCTTTGAAACTTCGTTCAATTTTTCAGTCGGCAGGGCAACCGCGGTTTCCGAGATTCTCGCGGGCAAATAGCGAATGACCGCACTCTTGACCAAGGTGTAATCGATGTTCGCAGCCGAAATTTCTACTTCGCTTGGGAAGTTAGCACCGGTGGCTGTCTGAGCATCCAAGACATGCATCGCACAACATGCAAATACGTCTTTGGCCTTTGCGGTCACCGAGTAAATCCCAGGCTTGATGTTCGCGACCGAGAACTTACCCGACTGATCGGAGGTGGCTCGCCACACTTTCCCATCGCTCGAGAGCAAGGTGACTTTGGCATCCGCGATCGCTTTCGCTTCGCCATTGACCGACGGTACAACGACACGCCCTGTCAACGAATCTGACGATGCGAGGCTTACCCATTGGCTAATCGTCAGATGGTTGACCTCGGTTTCGGCGTTCACACGCGGCGTGGCAACCACCGAGGCGAGTAGAAGTGCTAGTGCCGTTACGTAAAGTCTCATTTGGTCTGCCTTGATGTGTATTTTTGTAGTGATTGAGACGTAGCCGACTCGAGAGAAGTATTTCAATCGAGGAAGCTTGGGCAACTTGTATAGCTGCAATACTAAGTCATCCCCCTGCCGTAAACAAGCCTATAATCGTCATCTTTGCTATCACTCTCAGCGAAATTTCAGCCCTGCGAATCGCCAATTCACTGTTCCTTAACAAACCTGCACAAAAAAACACCCACCAGCACGCCTGAACACCACCCAATCGGGCCGGAAGCAACAATGCGGCCTGTTCATTGCGGTGTTCTGCTGCGAATGTTCCGCCACACGCTGACCGAGCCAATTAGTGACGAACCCCTTCGAGCCTCCGATCGAGCTACCACCTGAAAAGGGTGTCTTCGCAGACCACGCCACCCTGATCACGCGTCGATTCCTCTACCGAGTGATCCGATATCAACGTCCGTTCCCAGGACAACTTGTTTACAGCGGTTGGTGGTTTCGACAGAAAATCGAAATCAATGGAGTGCTGGTCTGGTGGAAAGTGAGCTGGTTAAACATCAGCCCCGAGGTCTCGTTTACCATCCCCGTCGAGGCCTACACTAACGAGCAAGTAGGCGAAGATGCATCCCACGAGAACGATTCGGTGCCGAGTCGACCGATCCAAGGACACATTGAAATCCAGTTCACACGCGGATTGAGAATCCGACGCTTTCGAATCTGGTTTGATCAGCAACTTGCCTATGACGAGATCGCCTGAGAGCGAGAGAGAGCGATCGCACGAGCGCGCGTCCACTAGCCGACAACATTGGCCGACAAAGACGATAGCCGAGGGCAAACGACAGCCTTAGGACATCGCCGGGCTAGGGGACCTCGACCACCACACCCGCGGGACCAGCGTTAAGGACCAAGGCAGGTCCGATTTGCACCTGTTTTCCCCAATCGCTGTGGATATGGCCGCAAACGACTAGCTTGGGCTTGCGGGCTTCGACGATATCCCGAATCGCTTGGCTGCCACGGACGCGACCGCCGGTGTCGTGGTCAACGCTATCGATGGGCGGCGAATGAACGACCAAAACGCCTCCTTCGGGACATCCCTTCAGCATTTCGGCGGCTTGGTCTTCGTCAAAATCGTAGCTCCAATCGCCGAAGGGCGTCACTGGGACTCCGCCTCCGACACCCCAAAACGGAACTCCCGCCACCTCGCATCCATCGCCGTGCAAGACGGTTGCCGTTTCCCAGAGCTTTGCCGCTTGCTGTAACTCTTGAGCCGTTTCCCCATTCCCAGGGACAAGGACCGACGGTTTGCGGATCGCTGCCAAGATGTTCAACGTGTCGGAGATTCCTCGATGCTGGTTCGCAAAGTCACCGGCACCGATCACCACGTCCACGTCGTCGGACATCGCGACCAGTTTTTCCGCAGCGGCCTTGTCACAGTGAAGATCGCTAAAGCAAAGGTATTTCATTGTTTTCTCTCGAATTGCATCGGCGTTTCGAACTCTCGAACAAAAAAACGCGTGGGCGGAATTGTAGCGACTCCGCCCCCCGAGTCTCAATCGGTTCGCCAAAGCAAGGTTACCGACAACGACCACAGCAACTAAAGTGACGGCTGACTCACTCCAATTCCGTTTGCTGATTTTGGCATGCCCGCAACGCTTCCTCCGAATTTCCGTCGCCCGCTGTTGCTGGCGCTTGCGATCGCGTTATTGCTGGGCAGTGCGATGGCTTGGTGGTGGGGAGGGGAGAGTTCGGCAAAGTTTGCTGCAGCAGCGATGGGACGCATCGGGCTTGTGCTGGCGGCCCTCTGGCTGGCATGGCCTTCGCTGCGTCGTCCGGCGCGTTGGTTTCCGCCCGCAGTGGCAGTGATCGGAGTCATCTCGCTGATGGTGTTGGCGGCTCAACCACGGCTGATCTTCGCGGTCGTGCCAGCGGCCGCCACGCTGATCTCGATCACGATGATGGTGCGTGGATTTCGCGGGCCTCCTAAGCGATAGTTCTCGCGGGCCTCCTAAGCGATAGTTCTCGCGGGCCACCTATGAGCGATCGATCTCGCGGGCCTACAGAGGGCAGCGCCGAGTTTTCTGGGATTTTTTGACGCTGCAAGCCGGACCGCGGCCCGCGGTGCCACCACCCTAAACAGGGGGGCATCCATCACAAGCCCTGCGGAGGCTAAAAACCGTGGAACATCGGTTTCACGCCGTCAAACGGCGTAAAACACAAGTTTCACGGGCTCGGTGGCACCGAATAACCGTAATCGGCGACAAAATTGGAAAAAACCTACCTCCTTGGCCTGCAAATGGCCGAAAGAACCAACAACACCGGTCTGATCAGATCGGTCGGAGGATCAGTTACCAGCGACGGTGACATCCTAAATCCTTGTCGCACCGGGCGACTGGGCCTCCGGCTGGTTATTCGCATCGGAGCGATTTAGCACTGTAGGGAGGCATTTCCATGCGACGGACGTATTTCGGATTGGCGATTGCCGCGATCGCTGCTTTAGGACCTATGCAGGTCTTTGGCGGCGACCGAGAAATCGCTCAGCAAATTATTCAACGGTTGAAAGTCAACCGCGACTCAGGAGCGTTGAAGGACTTCACGCTCGACATGAAAGTTGACAATGGCGTCGTGCTGTTTCGCGGCAACGTCAGCCAGTCGGCTCAAAAAGATCTCGTCCTGAAGACCGCTTCAGGCATCGAAGGGATCAACAACATTGTCGACGAAGTGACCGTCAACGGTCACGCCCCTGAGGCAGAGCAGGCGACCGCAATGGTCGTCAAACCAGTCAAAAGCGTTGCGATTGTAACGCCCGCACCTGCGATTGAAGCAGTCGAGCCCGCCCAAACGGTCACGACTCCAAAAGCAGTTGCGAAATCCAATCGCAACCAACCCCGCGAATCGAACTTTTCGTTCAGCCAAGCTTTGGCCGCGAAAGCTGCAGCGATTCAAAAACAAGAAGCGAAGCAAGAATCGGCATCGCCTGCCGAATCAACGATCGTTCAAGCTGCCATGCCTCGCTTCGAGGCTCCTGAGGTCATGCCGGGCGAAATTCGTCCGACTGCCGCGGTGGAATTGAACGCATCGCCGATTGCAAACGAAGACGAACAAGTCGTTTCGGCAGTCGTCGGAGCTCTCGGACAAGCCCAAAAATCGGGCAAACTTCGTGGCTTTGGCGTCGATGTCACCAGCCGTGGCGGAGTCGTTCACTTGAAGGGACGCGCCGCTTCGGAAAGTCAACGTGACGCGATTGTTCGTATCGCTGAATCGGCTCCAGGGGTCGCAGGGGT
>NZ_JBFHFD010000369.1:0-8575 GCF_041583735.1 Novipirellula sp. | reverse complement strand
TTTGTTAACGGCGAAAGCGCGTGTTGGATTAGCTCATCTAATTCCGGCGACAATAATCGTACATTGGCTTTACCGGCCAAGTCTTGGATCGCCATCACATTGGGCATCGGTCGATGGCCGCGAGCTTCGGCCAGCAGCGAAACGTAGTAACCAAAGCTTTGGTAGCGATACGAATTCGCCAAGTTATAGACTTTGATTCCACGCCGGCGGTTCCAACGTGGGTCGGTCAGGTATTCACGCGGGTCAACGACCTCGACACCATCAATCGCTCCGATCCATCCCGCTTGCGATTCCGTGACAATCACGTCAGACATTTACCGAGGCCTTTCCAGTCGGACGATGATTCCGTGGGCGAATCATCAACAAGTTTGCATCGTAGGTTGCAATGCCGAGTAAGATGGCGGCTGCAACTTGGGACAACGGTGCCGTGTAAAGATGGGTTTCGGCGATCGGATTGTTCTGCAACGGATCGGCCAACATGACTTGCCCCGTTTGCCCGTCGTAACCGTACAGGACAACAAAGTGACCGACCGGTTCACCCGCGACATCGTCGGCGACACCGGTGCGGCCCGACTCGTCACGGACTTGATACCGCTCGCGTGCTTCCTGATACAAAAACGTTGCGCTCAGACCGCTCAACAGTGGGACTCCGGCAATCAGAGTTCGGACGATCAGGTTTTCTTCGAGCGGTTCCATCTGCACCTGACCGCCGAGTTCAAGGAATCGCAAATACGATTCGGTGGCGATTTCAAATCGCTCGTCCTTGGCCATCTTGGCTTCGCATTGAGCCTTTAGCTTTTCGGCCAAGTTGACGCGGCCTGGAGGAAACCAGGTGGGGTCAAAAAATTGAAGGTTATACGTCACGATCGTGGCGTCATAGCCCCGTGCAAGCGCGTGGCATGCCAGTTGAACCGCCAGCGTGCCGCCGCGTCGGAATTGACCGATCTCGCGGATCACTTGCTCCAGCGGAACTTCATCTTTCCAGTAATTATAGACCGCGTGTAAACACGTTGGGCCACAATCGGAATCACTCGGCTGAGCCAAGATGCTCAGCGGTAAGTGGTGTATCGGAGGGGTGATCAAATGTGGCGAACCTCATTGCCGTTATTGTAGTTGACGTGGTACATGTCGGTGCGGCGGTCTCGCCAATTTGTGACGTTACCTTTTTCGCGGTGACGACGAAGCAATTCAAGATCGACGTCATGGATGATCACCATTTCCACGTTGGCATTCGCCTCGGCACCGATGGCATCACGCGCAAACGTGACGTCTGCAGGAGTAAAGATTGCCGATTGGGCATAATGGATGTCAGCGTTTTCAACAAAGGGCAAGTTGCCCGTGCAGCCGGCAATCGCGACGTACATGTGGTTTTCGATACAGCGTGCTTGGGCACATAATCGGACTCGTAGGTAACCCAGTTTTGTGTCGGTGTTAAAAGGCACAAACATCATGTTCGCCCCGCGTTCGGCAGCGATCCGCGAGACTTCGGGGAATTCACAGTCGTAGCAGACTTGGATCGAAATCGGACCACAATCGGTATCAAAAACTTCCACCTTGTCGCCGCCGGTTACGCCCCACCACTGACGTTCGCTCGGTGTGATATGCAACTTGTATTGCTTTTCGATGCTGCCGTCGCGACGAAACAAATACGAGATGTTGTAAAGCGTTTCATCTTCGACGACGAAGTGCGATCCGCCAATAATGTTGGTGTTAAACGAGATTGCCATCTCGGTAAACAGTTCCAAATACTGCGGTGTAAATTCCGACAAAGCCCGCGCGGCACTGCCCGGTCGCTGAGGCGGCAAACACGACAACAATTGCAGCGTGAACAGTTCCGGAAACAGCAGGAAATCGCACTTGTAATCACCGGCAACGTCGACAAAATAGCGAGCTTGGTGCGCAAATTCTTCAAAATCTTTGACCGCGCGCATCTGATATTGGACGGCACCGATGCGAACCGGTTCAACACTGTGCCGATATCGCCGCGTTGGCGCTCGATTGAACTCGAGATTCTTCCACTCCAGGAAGGTTGCATAGCCGGCGCTTTGGTGATCCGACGGCAAGTAGTTTGAAATCAGTCCTTGCAGCGCGAAGCCATTGGCGATTTGGGGGGACAGTACCGGGTCATAAAGTGCTTTCTCGACGACTCGCTCGACATACTCACGCGCGGTCAAGCGGTCTGCATGTTTGTGATATCCCGGGATCCGGCCACCCACGATGATGCGAGCCACGTTCATGCGGCGACAAAGATCTTTGCGGGCTTGGTACAAACGGTGCGACAAACGCATCCCGCGATAATCAGGATCGACCATGATCTCGATCCCATACAGCGTGTCGCCACCAGGAATGTGGTTGCGAATGAAGCCACCATCGGCCATCTTCTGCCAATTGTGCCATTCCAAGTTGTCGTCGTAATTGACCAGCAGACCGCTGCAGGATGCGATGACTTTGCCATCACACTCGACGACGAATTGGCCTTCGGGGAACCGTTCCAACTGGCTTGCCAGTTGCTCGGCCGTCCACATCGGCATTCCCGGAAAACACTTTCGTTGGATCTCCATCAATGGTTCGAAATCGTCCGCTGTGGTCGATCGAACGACAAGGTTCCATTCAAACTTGGAAAGATCGATTTCATCCGAGACCTCTCCCGAGCCAGAGTCGTTGGGGTTTCGAGGGGATTCTCCGCTTGCGTCGTCGGTCACGTATTCTCTCGGGGGCGTTGCGTCAAAAAACAAGGAGCTGCTGGTCACTGCTTTTAAAAAAAAGATGCCAACTCTGGCGAATCATATCCATCTGTGAATTTTGGACGAGTGGTGAATCGCGAACTTTAGAAAAGATTTTCCTCTCGATTTTAGAGTCGACTTCCCATTACAAGTTGCGCAACTCGCGACGAGCTTGTTTTTTATCGATTGGTTCGTCAGAACGTACTCGTTCGAAGCACGCCGTGGGGCGCTTCCCCCTGCCCTGCGGCAACCCGTTTGCTGGTCCCTCTGTTTTACGCCTGGATCTCCATGTTTTTTGGTTCCAACTCATCGTCGATAACGAGATCCAATCTCCGCGTCAGCCTTGTTGACGGCGCGAGCTATGGCGTGATGGTCGGACTGGGGGAATCCTATTTCGCGGCCTTTGCCTTGGCGGTTGGTTTGGGCGAAGTGTCGGCGGGATTGGTCGGCAGCGTTCCTCTGTTTTTTGGCGGTGTGGCGCAGTTGGTCTCCCCTGCGGCGGTGCGATGGTTCGGATTTGAACAACGCTGGGTCGTTTTCTGTGGATGCTTGCAAGCCGCGAGTCTGATTCCGATCGCGGTCGCGGCGATGTTGGGATCGATTTCGTTGACGTCGTTGTTGGTGTTTGCGTCGATTTATTGGGCCTCGGGATTGGCGACCGGACCGGCGTGGAACACATGGATTGAACGCATTGTCCCAGCACGTGTGCGAACGATCTATTTCGCGAGGCGAACCAAATGGGCGCAAGTCACCACGCTGCTGGGGTTGGTCAGCGGCGGTTTGCTGCTGCAATGGGCCGAGCAAGGCG
Source organism: Novipirellula sp. (assembly GCF_041583735.1). Classification (NCBI taxonomy): domain Bacteria; kingdom Pseudomonadati; phylum Planctomycetota; class Planctomycetia; order Pirellulales; family Pirellulaceae; genus Novipirellula; species Novipirellula sp. The sequence continues at coordinate 5,044 of NZ_JBFHFD010000369.1, read as the reverse complement.
ACTGGGTGACAACCGGATTTGCGATCGCGTTTTTCGGAGCCAGTCTGTTTCGCTTGCTATCGGTCTTGATGCTCACCATCCACCGCACCACGCCAGTGACTTCCGCACGCGACACTGCGGTTGAAAATACTGCGGCCAAGAAGACAGTGGCTAACGATCCTGCAGCTTGTGAAACTTCCCAGCAAACGGTTCCGCAGCTGGCCTATCAACCGCAAACCAATGCCGATCGTGATCACGCGGCAGGTTCCGCGACCGCTGCGGTGGTGTCCCCGAAACCCTCGGAATCGTCGATCGGAATTTCGGCGATCCGGTTGCTGGGTTATTTGGTGTTTGTGCAAGGGATGGTCCAGCTTAGTGGGCCCTATTTTTCGCCTTACATGCTCGAGAAGTTGTCGCTGTCTTACCGTGATTTTGTCACGTTGTTGGCGCTGGCGTTTGTGTCCAAGATCATCGCCCTCTCGTACTGGGGGGATTTCGGGCGACGTTACGGTGCCAAACGCTTGTTGTGGATTGGCGGAATTGGGATTGTCCCGATCGCTTCACTGTGGATTCTTTCCAGCAATTTTTGGTGGATTGCGATGATCCAAATCATCAGCGGGACGGTCTGGGCAGCTTACGAACTTGGCTTTTTTCTGCTGATTTTTGATGCGGTGCCCGCCAGCCGGCGGACCAAGATGTTGACACTTTATAACTTTGCCAATTGCACCTCTTGGTGCTTCGGTGCCGCGATCGGCGGTGGGATCTTGGCCTATTTCGAAGCCAGTGAGAAAGCGTACTGGATGCTGTTTGGCATCTCGTCGCTAGGCCGTTTAATGGCGCTCAGTTTGCTCGTTGGAATTCAACCTGGGCGTCGATTGATGTCACGCGTCCGAGTGCGAGTGCTCAGCGTACGGCCCAACGGAGCCTCGCTCGATTCGCCGGTGCTGCCATCGCTGCAGCGACGTTCATCCACCGCCGCGTTGCGGATGGCGACCGAATCAGAGTAGTGCTTCGGCAGAGATGTTTTTTGCAAAAAGCGGGGGGGAGCGGAACTCGGCAAGAGTTTCGGCCTTTCACTAACGGGCTGTCACTAGCGGGCTGTCACTAGCGGGCTGTCACTAACGTTGGCGGGCACTAACGTTGGCGGACACTAACGTTGGCGGACATCCGCAAACGGCGGGCGATAGCTTGGCGCCAGCGACGCATCGTCAATGTTCACCCCCGCTTCGATCTCGTCGCGATGATTCAGCCAGGGGTGATCGGGGATTTGGTTGAGCGAAGAGAGGGAAAGAAATTGAACTCGCCCATCTTCGTAGAGCACGTTGATCCCCAGTCCGCTGTGTCCAACGTTCTGCGGTTGAATGTCGACGCCACTGAACCGCCCCGTCGGTGCATCGGACATGACCGCAAATGAAGAACGCGATTCAAACTTAGGTGACTTGAACTGCTGTCCGTCCACGACTCCGAGCGTGTACGAATAATGCCCGCCAGCAAATTGCTGAATCTCACGCAATTGGTCGACCGATGCTCGGTGCAAATCGTTAACCGAAGCAAACTCGTCCAGCTGTGTCAAATCCGCTTCGACCGCTTCGGGACGTCCTAGCGAGGCGCACCATCGTCCTGAGATGTCTGATAGCAATCCGGCATCGTTCAGACGCATCGCGTACACACCGGCAAAGGCTTCGGGGCCCTCTTTGGCGACCGCGGGCAAGCGGTTTTGGTGATCGCGAGAAACATACTGAGTCAGCGCGGTGCCGAATTGTCGTAGCTGGTTCTGGCACGCGGATTTACGCGATTCAAAGCGTCCCTCGGCGATCGAGGGCAGCAGTAATGCGAGCAAGATGGCGGTGGCCAATGCGCCGCCAAGCCAATCAAGCCACGTGAATTGGGAATCCCGCGACGGGTCGACCCCGTTGTTCATTGCGGGCAGCACGGCAAGGTCGTCATCGGACGCAGCAACCGGATCGGTGTAACAATCGCCCGGTTTCGGCAGCGGCGGCAGATTGGCGAGCGTGCGTGAAACCAAGTCCGGTGGCGGACTTTCGGACGGTTGATAGTGCTCTTCCAATGGACGCAAGGCGCGCTCGATCTGCTCGAGCTCGCGACGCGCTTTGGGGCTTTCCCGGAGCCACTGTGCGACACGATCCATCTCGTGCGGCTCAAGGGCGCCTAGCAAATATCCGAGCAAGTCTTCGTGCATCAACTTCCAACACTGATTTGAGCGTCACGGGCCCACCGGAGTCCCGAATGACTCGATTGGCGATTCGTGTTCTACGCGCGAGCCGTCAAAGTGGTTCGGCGAATCGACGAACCGAGACATCGCTGGAATGCAGATCTACTCGCTTCGTTCTTCGTGAGACTCTTCCCACAAGATGCCTAGACGCTGAACTGCCGCATGCAGACGGCTTTTCACGGTGCCGACGGGAATTCCCAAAATCTCTGCCGCTTCGCGGTACTTCAGCCCTTGGTAATAAACCAAGTTGATCACTTGCTGCATCGATTCGCCCAGACTTTGCACCGAGTGGTTTACCCAGCGGCTGTTCTCTTCCTGGGCGGCCGCAACATGCGGATCCACGGTGTCGCCAACCAATTTTTCAGACCAACTGCCCGCGCGGTCATCCTTCTCATTCGCGTTGTTGCGATCCAGACTGACCATTCGGTGCCGTTTATTGCGTCGTTGAGCATCGATCGCCTGGTTCGTGGCGATCGCATACAGCCAAGGACGAAAACGTCGCGACGAATCAAATTGTTGACACTTCAGATGCACCTGTAGAAATGTTCCCTGAAATGCATCCTCGGCAATCTCCGAATTGCCAACATAACGTCGCAAATAACTGAAGATTTCTCGTTCGTAACGTTGAATCAACGTTTCAAACAGACCTCGGTCGCCCGTGCTGCGGTACTGAGTGATCAGTCCCTCATCCGACAGATCGCTGTGGGCGTTTTCGCCGGCGATTGCGGGGGTTAGAGTCTTCGTGCTCATCAGAAAAGCCTTCCAGTGATGGAATAAGGAGGCAAAGAACCGCGATAAAAACTAAGTAAAACGTCTTTGGAATAATAGACGTGTTAATTATACAGGAAAACAGCACGCCTTTGTTGGCGAATGAGGGTGGAAATGAAGGCCTCCGTCATGCGGGTCTGTTTTCTGTCCATTTAGTATCTCAGAAGATCGCATGCAGTCAAAGCGATTTTCATCAGATCTTAAAAACCGCACATCCGGGGGGGGGGGGGCTGAAATTTAAAATTAAGGTTCCCCGAGCCATCACGATTTGAATCAATTGCTACGATAGGGCGCCATGGAGATCCAGCGTTCCATTCCCAATTGAAAAGCGGTGCATTGAGCCAACATATTCCTGCCAATTCTCCTCGCTATCATTGGGCTCAACCCGGTGACGTGAATGCGTTTTTCGGGTTGATGCTCGATAATGTGGTGGGGCTGCTGCTGTTGGTTGCGCTGTTGTCTGGGTTTGGCTTCCCAACCGAGTTTGTTGTTTCGCACATGGTGCCGGGGACGGCGTTGGGCGTCGTGGTGGGCGATTTGGCGTTTTTCTACCTCGCGTTTCGGCTCGCCAAAAAGTCGCGGCGCAGCGATGTGACCGCGATGCCGCTCGGGCTCGATACACCGTCAACCTACGGAATCACGCTGTTTATCTTAGGGCCCTCCTATTTGCAGGGAATCCAGATGGGATTGGAGCCCTGGGATGCGGCATACCGGACTTGGTACATCGGGATCTGGTGTATCGTGCTCAGCGGACTATTGAAAATTGCCCTTTCCCCCCTCACACGCTGGGTCCAATGCGTGGTCCCGCGAGCCGGATTGCTCGGATCGCTAGCCGCAATCGCGCTGGTCTTGATAAGTTTCTTTCCGCTGATCGAGATCCTTGGGCACCCGTTGCCGGGGATGCTGGCAATGGTCATCGTGCTCAGTGCGCTGGTTGCCAAGATTCCGTTGCCGGGGCGAACCCCCGGGACACTCGGAGCCCTGTTGGTCGCCGGAGCGGTCTATTTTTTGTTGTGCTCGATGGGGGCAAGTGGTTACTCGTTTCCGGAAACGCCGCCGAGCGAGTGGTTTCCGATGGATTGGCTTGAAAGTTGGCAATTCGATTGGGTTGCCGCTTTTCCCGATGCGTTGCCGTATTTGCCGATCGCGTTTCCGTTTGCCATCGCCACGATCGTGGGAGGGATCGATTGTACCGAAAGTGCCGCAGCGGCCGGGGACGATTACGACACACGAACGGTGATCGGTGTCGAAGGCGTGGCGACGTTGATCGCGGGTTTGTTTGGCGGCGTGGTACAAACGACTCCCTACATCGGGCATCCCGCCTACAAGGCGATGGGGGGCCGAGCCGCCTACACGTTGGCGACTGCGTTATTGGTCGGTACTGCGGGATTGGTCGGTTATTTCGGTTGGCTGAATGCTTGGATGCCTAAGCCCGTGGTCTATCCCATTTTGGTATTCATCGGGCTTGAGATCACCGCGCAAAGTTTTCTAGCCACGCCACGGCGTCACTATGCCGCCGTCGGCTTGGCGTGCCTGCCTGCACTTGCCTTCTTGGCGATGAGTTTGCCGGGACGCATGTTAGGCGACGGAGCGCTTCTCGATGCAGGAATCAATCTCGAGACGCTCAGCGGTGATGAATTGAAGCGAGATCTGCTGACGCTGTCGATGTTGAGTAACGGCTTTATCGTGACCAGTTTGTTGTGGGCTTGGTGTTTGGCGGCATTGATCGACCGCAAATTACGTGTCGCTGCAGCGGTGCTGGTCGCTGCCGGGGTGCTGACCGCGTTTGGTATCATCCACTCGCCCCTTTCGGGGAATCGATTGTTCTTGCCCATCGGGCCTGAGGCGTTTGGATTGGATGGTTGGGGCGACGGGATCACACTCGATCCGGCCGATCGCCGCTTGGTGATCGAGTTTGTCGCGGGCTATTTCGCTTCGGCAGCATTGATTTTTGCGTGGTCGTACTACTCGCCAGCCAACGTTGCGGATGATGCTGCAGTCGATATTTGATCGTCCGCCGTGATCAACGATGATTGTTTGGGCTACAGCAGAAGACCAGCCACC
>NZ_JBFHFD010000368.1:0-8618 GCF_041583735.1 Novipirellula sp. | reverse complement strand
TATGCAGATCGAATCGCTACCCGAGTCGTTCGAAAAGCCGTACTAACGTAGCGTGGCAGCATGGCAGCATTGCGACGCGAGTGGCTGAACGGACGCGAGAGAGAGTCTCAGCCGGTTGGACAAATGCCGTCTGGCAAATACAGCGAAAGTCTTGATGACTTTCGCTGCGGTGTCCCGTCCGGTTTTGTTCGCTATTGCAAAGCGATTCGCAAAATGCGATTAGCCGTTGCGGCCTTGGCGGCGGCGAGCCGATTCGGTCAACAAGATCTTACGCAAGCGAATGTTCTCCGGCGTCACTTCGACCAACTCGTCTTCTTCGATGTATTCCAAAGCGGCTTCGAGCGATAGCGTTCGCGATGGTTTCAGGATCACGTTGTCGTCGCTACCGGAGGCGCGGACGTTGGTCAATTTCTTTTCGCGACAAGGGTTTACGATCATGTCGTTTTCGCGAGCGTTTTCGCCAACGATCATTCCTTCGTAAACTTCCACGCCCGCAGGCACGATCAATTCGCTACGGTCTTGCAGCAAGAACATCGCGTGAGGCATCGTTTTGCCACTGGTCATCGAAACCAAGACGCCGTTGGCTCGCTTAGGCAGTTCGCCTTCGACCGCGCGGTAGCTTTCAAAGCGATGGTGAATGATCGCCGTTCCACGAGTCGCGTTGAGCAGGCGTGTTCGCAATCCGATCAAACCACGCGATGGGATCAAAAAGCGAAGCAGGCTGTATTCGCCACGTTGTGCGAGTTCTTCGAGTGTGCCGCGGCGGTTTCCAACCAATTCCATCACGGGGCCCATGGCATCGGTTGGGACTTCCACGCGAAGCGTTTCAAACGGTTCGTGCTTTTTGCCGTTGATTTCTTTGAAAATGACGCGAGGCTTGCCGACGCTCAATTCAAAGCCTTCGCGCCGCATCGTTTCGATCAAGATCGCCAAGTGCAACACGCCACGTCCTTTGACGGCATAGGCTTCGGTGCCTTCGACCATTTCGACGCGAAGCGCGACGTTGCGTTCGAGTTCTTTTTCGAGCCGAGCTTTCAGTTGGCGTGTCGTCACGTACTTGCCTTCGCGGCCCACCATCGGCGACGAGTTGACGCTGAATACCATTTCCAACGTCGGTTCATCGACGGTCAAGCGTGGCAGCGCGTTGTTTGCGTCGACGTCCGAGATCGTATCGCCAATCTCGATGGACCCGAGTCCTTCGATGGCGACAATGTCACCCGCTTCGACCGTTTCGGCCGGAACGCGGCCCAGTTTGTCAAAAATGAACAGTCCGCCGACCTTCTGCTTGCTCACGCCCCCTTTTTGGTGCAGGTCAATCGTTTGTCCCGCTTCAATTTTTCCAGCGCTGATTCGTCCTACCGCAATCCGTCCTACATACTCGCTCCAATCGAGCGTCGTGACCATCATTTGCAGCGGGGCTTCGTTTTCGACCTCAGGTCCCGGCAACGAGTCGACAAGCAGGTCCAGCAGCGGACGCATGTCCTCGGTTGCGGTCTTGGGGTCGTGAGTGGCGTAGCCCTCTTTCGAGCTGGCGTAGACATAGGATGCCGCGTCGAGTTGTTCCTCGCCACCGAGTTCCGCTAGCAGTTCGAGTGCCTCGTCGAGCGCTTCGTGAGGTCGTCCGTCGGGGCGGTCGACCTTGTTGACCACAACGATCGGGCGAACCCCGGCCTGCAGTGCCTTTTCGAGCACAAAACGGGTTTGTGGCATCGGGCCTTCGGCAGCATCGACAAGCACCAGTGCTCCATCGGCCATCTTCACAACACGTTCGACTTCGCCACCAAAATCCGCGTGACCTGGGGTGTCGATCAAATTGATCTTCACGCCGCGGTAGTGAATCGCAATGTTCTTGGAAAGGATCGTGATGCCACGCTCACGCTCGAGGTCGTTCGAATCGAGGATTCGCTCGCCCTTCAGCTCGGTGTCACGATATTGACCGCTTTGCCGCAACAGACAGTCAACAAGAGTCGTTTTTCCATGGTCAACGTGAGCGATGATCACTACGTTGCGAATGTCGTTTCGGCGCAAGGGATTCGTCTTCGTACTGTCGGATAGGGAGGCGGGCGATACGGCGTTGTCGAGTGACGCAGATGTCATGTTTGAATCAATTTTGTAATGTGAGGAGAGTCCGTGCGAAGCGCTCGCGACCGTCGGATTAATAAATACGCCCGCCTGAGAAAAAACGACGGTCATGGACGTTCAGTGACGCCGATGAGAGGTTCCGTGCGTTGCGCAATCGAGCTCTTGCCCTCTATCAAACCCGATAATAGGGTGCCGCGTCGAGGCGTAAGTTTTTTGGCACCTAGGATCGCCCCCTTGGGGCCGTTTACGGGAAGAGCAGTCCACGTTGTGCCTGTGCGTCACAGTTCTCGCAGCATCTCGAAAGTATGCCGTTGCCAGTTTTAGCTCGCTGTGCCATATTTAACGCCGCAAAAGTTCTGCCAACCCAATTGGCAGGTCTGCCTGCTCGAATTGACGCTGTAGCACGACGCTCCGCACCGATCACGTCCGCTGATGAACCCTGTTCCTGACGCGGGCATTGTCTCGAATCTACTTTGTGAAAAGTTTCACAATCTGTGCGATCGCTCGTTGGTTCACCGCGTTTCCAGAGCATGTTGACAGGATCTGAGTTGCAAATTGCGGGCGGCCCCTCTCGAGAGGGTGTCTTGCTGGTTTGCCCAGTGATTGTCACGCCAGGTGGTCCTGTCGCACGCGGCTGGTTCGTCATTCGTCTTCGGCACTTTCACAACAATGACAACGATCAAACAAGGTTTGGATCTGCCCATCACGGGCGCTCCGGAGCAACGCATCGCCGTTGCCAAGCACGTTCGCCACGTTGCGCTCATCGGTGACGACTACGTGGGGATGAAGCCCACAATGTTGGTTGGCGAAGGTGACACGGTTCGCCAGGGTCAGCCCGTTTTTGAAGACAAAAAGACACCTGGCGTGTTGTTTGTCGCTCCGGCATCGGGAAAAGTGGTTGAGATCAACCGCGGCGCCAAGCGGAAATTTGAATCGCTGGTGATCGAAGTCGGCGGCGATGACCGCGTTGAATACGAAGGGGTTCGCGGTGCCGATCCTGCGGCGCTCGGGCGTGATGGTGTTGAAAAACACCTGGTCGCGAGCGGGTTGTGGACGGCGTTCCGCACGCGGCCCTTCGGTAAAGTGCCTGTTCCAGGGACTTCGCCCAGTTCGATCTTCGTCCAAGCGATCGACACCAACCCGTTGGCGGCCGATCCTGTCGTGGCGATGGCAAACCGCAAAGAGCAGTTCTCGCTTGGCTTGGTTGCGATCAAACAGCTGACCGAAGGCAAGGTGTTTGTTTGTAAAAGCGAAGGAGCACAGATCCCCGGTGCCTCGACCAATGGCGTGCAGATCGAGAGCTTTGCTGGCCCGCATCCGGCCGGTTTGGTGGGGACTCACATCCATTTCCTAGATCCCGTCGGTCCAACAAAGACGGTTTGGTACATCAACTACCAAGACGTTTGTGCGATCGGTTCGCTGTTGCAAACCGGAACTCTGGACACTCATCGGGTGATTTCGCTGGGCGGTCCTTTAGTGAACCAGCCTCGCTTGCTCGAAACCCGTTTGGGGGTCGACATTGCCGAGTTGCTCGAAGGCGAGATTCAATCCGGTGTAGAACAACGCGTCGTTTCCGGTTCGGTGCTTAACGGCCGAATCGCAGCGGGACGACTCCGTTTCTTGGGACGTTACCACAATCAAGTATCGGTGTTGGCCGAAGGCCATCAGCGCGAATTCCTGGGCTGGCAAGGCCCTGGGTTTGACAAGTTCTCGGTCTCGCGAGTTTATGCGTCGGCAGGTATGCCGGGTAAAAAGTTCGCCATGACCACGACGACCCACGGTAGCGAACGAGCGATGGTGCCATTGGGCACTTACGAGCAAGTCATGCCGCTGGACATTTTGCCAACTCAGCTTCTGCGTTCGCTGATCTATCGCGATACCGACGAAGCACAGCAATTGGGTGCTCTGGAGCTCGAAGAGGAAGATCTGGCTCTGTGCACTTTTGTTTGCCCAGGCAAGTACGAATACAGCTCGCTACTGCGTGAAAGCTTGGCGACGATCGAGCGAGAAGGTTAGTCCGTCTGCTGACACGTTTTGTTTCTCGTCGCTGTTAGCCTCGCTGCTCGAGGCTGCTCGAACGCGAGTCACGCAAACGCCGTCACCGTGCCGCTAACCATATCAACCCCCGTTCATTGAAAATTTCATCCCAACCGTGGGAACACACTTATGAAAGCACTCCGAGACGCGCTTGACAAAGTCCACCCCTTGTTTGCCAAGGGTGGAGCATTGGAGATTGCGTATCCCGTTTACGAAGCGTTAGACACGTTTCTGTACACCCCCGGCGAAGTCGCCAAGGGCCAAACCCATGTTCGTGATGCCATCGACCTGAAACGGATGATGATCACGGTCGTGATGGCTTTGGTGCCGGTGACCTTGTTCGGAATGTGGAACGTTGGATACCAAGCTAACAGTGCCATTCAAGCCATGGCAACGGCCGGAATCGACCACGCGGGGGATTGGCATTACGCGATCCACAGCGCAATCGGTTTCGAGAACGATCCCAGCAATCATGCGGACAATTTTGTCCTGGGGGCGATTTTCTTTCTGCCGATTTACATCGTTTGTATGTTTGTCGGTGGTCACATCGAGATGGTGTTCAGTGTGCTTCGCGGTCACGAGATCAACGAAGGATTTCTGGTCACCGGATTGCTGTTTCCGCTCACGCTTCCTCCGACGATCCCGCTGTGGCAAGTCGCTCTTGGCATTGCCTTTGGGGTGATTGTGGCCAAAGAGGTATTCGGGGGGACCGGGCGAAATTTCTTGAATATTGCTTTGACCAGCCGCGCGTTTTTGTACTTCGCTTATGCGGGTGAAATCAGCGGCGACAAGGTCTGGACCGCAGTGGATGGATTCAGTGGTGCAACGGCTTTGGGGCAGATGGCAAACGCTAATGCCGCCCCCAACGCCGACGCGGCCGCCGAAGCCGGAGTCGCACTGTCGAGCCCCGCGATCGCATCGCTCAGCCATATCCAATACAGCTGGAACGAAGAAGGGGCGATCACTTGGATGAGCGCCTTCCTCGGCACGATCCAGGGCTGTATCGGTGAAACGAGCACCTTGTTGTGCATCGTCGGTGCCGCGATCCTGATCGCTGCGGGGATCGGATCTTGGCGAATCATGTTGGCCGTCGTGCTCGGCGTGATCGCAACCTCGTCGCTTTTAAATGGCGTCGCCACGGATACCAACGCAATGATGGCTGTGCCGTTTTACTGGCACCTCGTCGTCGGCGGATTGGCGTTCGGATTGGTCTTTATGGCCACCGACCCCGTCAGTGCCTCGATGACCGAAAAAGGCAAATGGATCTATGGCGGATTGATTGGTTTTATGACCGTCCTGATCCGCGTGATTAACCCCGCGTTCCCCGAAGGGATCATGCTGGCAATTTTGTTCGGCAACGTGTTTGCACCGTTGATCGATTACTTTGTGGTTCAAGCTAACGTCCGACGGAGGCTCGCACGCTATGCAACAACGTGATTCAGTTTTCTACACCGTCGGCGTTGCCGCGGTATTATGCGTCGTCTGTTCGTTGGCCGTCAGCTTTGCTGCGGTTCAATTGCGACCGCTGCAGGAAGAGAACAAGAAGCTGGACCGCCAGCGGAATATTCTCGACGCGGCAGGGTTGTCGATGGGCGAGTTCGGTCGACCTGCTAGCGAGTTGACTCGCGATCAGATCACCGATTTGTACAGTCGTGTGAGTGAAAAACTGGTGAATTTAGACACCGGCAACTACAACACCGACTTGGATATCGAAGAGTACGATCCTCGCGAAGCCGTCGATAAGGACGACGAAAGCATCAAGATCGAAAATCCGAAATATGACCTCGGTGAACAACGTCGCGAGAAAGTCGCGCGTGTTTACTTCGTTCGAAAACCGGGTGAAAACAAGATTCGGCAAGTCGTGTTGCCTGTCTACGGCAAGGGACTGTGGTCGACTCTGTATGGCTACCTGGCACTGAAGAGCGATTTGCAAACAATCCAAGGTTTGACGTTCTACGAGCACGGAGAAACTCCTGGACTGGGTGGCGAGGTCGACAACCCCAGCTGGAAAGCTCAGTGGCCTGGCCAAAAACTGTTTGACGAAAACGGCGAGCCGATGGCCGAGGTCTACAAAGGCCCCGCACCTGACGGGAATCCGTATGCGGTCGATGGGCTCTCCGGTGCCACAATCACAAGCCGTGGTGTTACGAATCTGATCCGTTACTGGGCCAGCGACGAAGGCTACGGGCACTTCCTGGAACAGTTGGAAAAGGAAATCGCCGCTCAAGAAGGCGAGACCGAGACCCCAGTCGCAAAAAAAACGGTAGCGAAAAAAACGGAAGCAAAGAAACCTGTGGCGGCAAAGCCTGAGGCCACCAAGCCCGAGCCGAAGAAGCCTGAGCCGAAGAAGCCTGAGGCCAAGAAAGAAGAAGCGAAGAAAGAAGTCGTCGAAGTCGAATCGCCAAAGGCTGAAGAAGCTAAGGCCGAAAAGGCAGAGATGAAGGCCGAACCGAAGCAGGAAGAAGCGGCCGCCGAAGAAGCCAAACCGAAGGCGGACGAAAAACCAGCTGCCGAAGAAAAGCCCAAGGCCGAAGAGAAGCCAGCTGCCGAAGAGAAGCCTGCGGTAGAGGACACTCCGAAGGCAGAGGAAGCTCCGAAGGCAGAGGACAAACCTGCTGCCGAAGAGAAGCCTGAGGTCAGCGAAGAATCGAGCCCAGAACCAAGCGACGGCGAACCCAAACAGGGAGACGAATAAAATGGCAGCTGGAAGAGTGAACAAGGTCCTGTTTGGACCCGTGCTCGACAATAACCCGATCGCACTGCAAATCCTCGGGATCTGTAGCGCTCTAGCGGTCACGACCAAGATGGAAACATCGGTTGTGATGGCGATCGCCGTGATTGCGGTCACTGCGTTTAGTAACGCCGCCGTCAGCGCGATTCGTCACTACATCCCCGGCAGCATCCGGATCATCGTTCAGATGACCGTGATCGCGTCGTTGGTGATTGTGGTCGACCAATTGCTAAAGGCTTACATGTTTGACATCAGCAAGCAGTTGTCGGTCTTTGTCGGTCTGATCATCACCAACTGTATTGTGATGGGACGCGCCGAAGGCTTTGCAATGAAAAACAGTCCCGGCATCAGTTTTATCGACGGGGTTGGCAACGGACTCGGTTACGGTCTGGTCCTGCTGTTTGTCGCTTTTTTCCGCGAGCTGTTTGGTAGCGGATCCATCTTCGGTTACGAGATCATGCAATTGACTCGCAACGGCGGTTGGTACAACCCGAACAACTTGATGCTCTTACCCCCCAGTGCGTTTTTCTTGATCGGATTCCTGATCTGGATCATTCGTGCGTGGAAGCCTGAACAAATCGAAGAGGCTTAATTCAATGGAACATTACCTTAGCATTCTGCTCAAATCGATTTTTGTCGAGAACCTCGCGCTCGCATTCTTCTTGGGGATGTGTACGTTTTTGGCGATCAGCAAAAATGTCAAAACGGCTCTCGGGCTCGGCGTCGCGGTCATTGTGATCCAGGCGATCACGGTGCCTGCGAACCAATTGATTTACTCGTGGTTTTTGAAGAAGGGCGCCCTGGTGTGGGCAAACAGCTTCATCAGCACCTCGACGGTTGATTTTGCGACCGTGGATTTGTCGTTCCTCGGTTTCATCAGTTACATCGGTGTGATCGCAGCGATGGTGCAGATCCTCGAAATGACGCTCGACAAGTTTTTTCCACCGCTTTACAACGCGCTTGGGATCTTCTTGCCGCTGATCACCGTGAACTGTGCGATTCTCGGAGCTTCGTTGTTCATGGAGCAACGCAAGTACGATTTTGTTGAATCGTGTTTCTTCGGGGTCGGTTGTGGCGTTGGCTGGGCCCTCGCAATCGCGGCGTTGGCCGGGATTCGAGAAAAGATGAAATACAGTGACGTGCCTCCTCCGCTACGTGGTTTAGGAATCACGTTCATCACGGTGGGATTGATGGCACTTGCGTTTATGTCGTTCAGCGGTATTCAGCTGTAACGAGCTTGGTGCGATGGCCCCTGTTTGGCCATCGCGTTTTTCAAATCAAATCATCGAACTTCTGACGAGTTTGTAGTTATGGAAACCGTCCTACTTGGCGTCGCGATGTTTACCATCGTGGTCATCGCACTTGTTTTGGTCATTCTTGCCGCGAAAAGCGTTCTGGTCGCTTCGGGACCGGTCAAGATCACGATTAACCACCAAAAAGAAATCGAGGTTCCTGCGGGTGGTAAACTGCTCGGAGCTCTCGCCGACGCTGGCGTGTTCGTTTCCAGTGCCTGTGGTGGCGGCGGAACCTGTGCCCAGTGCAAAGTAAAGGTCGAATCAGGTGGCGGAGAAATTTTGGCTACCGAAAAAGGACACATCAACAAGAAAGAAGCTGCCGAAGGCGAACGTCTTTCTTGCCAAGTCGCTGTCAAACAGGACATGGTCGTTGAGGTTCCGGCCGAAGCATTCGAAACGAAAAAATGGGAATGCACCGTTCGCAGCAACAACAATGTTGCCACGTTCATCAAAGAATTGGTGCTCGAATTGCC
>NZ_JBFHFD010000367.1:0-8629 GCF_041583735.1 Novipirellula sp. | reverse complement strand
TCGAACGGATGTGGGATATCGCCAACGCGATTCGCCAAACCTCGTTGGACATTCCGCCGTTGATGGGAATCGGCACCGATGATTCACACGAATATCACGGCAAGGCGGGTTCGCGACCAGGACGCGGCTGGGTGATGGTCCGCAGCAAGTACTTGACTCCCGAGCATTTGATTCGGGCGATGAAACGTGGCGACTTCTATGCGTCCAGTGGCGTGACATTATCCGATGTGCAATTCAACAAGGAAAGTCAGACATTATCGCTCGCGATAGAGACCGAGCCCGATACGAGTTACGAGACCAAGTTCATTGCCACGCTCAAAAAGGGAGACGGCGTGGATGAACATCGCATCGGAGCAGTGGTGGCAACCAGCGAATCGGCAACGCCCGAGTATAAATTGACGGGCAACGAGCTTTATGTGCGAGCCGTCGTCACAAGCAGTAAACCGCCCGTGGATCCATCGTTCAAAGATCAGAAGCAACAGGCGTGGACCCAACCGGTCGGTTGGGAATAAACAAGCGATGACGATCGCCTTTTGAAAAGGCAAAACCGCCACGAATCCGTCCGTGGCGGCTTTGCAGTGCCCGACACCCCATCCTCAGCAAAATCGTAACGTTTTGCTGTGGTGCCGCTCACAGCGCTCCGTCTATCGTTCCAGATCTGGCCATTCCGTTTCATCTAGCAACGACAAGGGGCTGGCGAACCGGGACTGCGATTCGGTCAATGTTTGCAGCTGGCGGTCGATCCAATCGACCAGCTCCTTCTTTGCTTGCGAATTAGGCAAAACATCGATTTCGAATGTCGAGGTCTTCATCCCCCAAAGGTCACAGGGCGGTGTTGTCTTCATCGAATCAAGCTCCTTCGATAATTGTGCGTCAATTCCCTTAGTCTCGCTCACATCCATCCCTGAAAGATTAAAGAGAGATAACGCACCTGTGGTCGAATGATTACATCCGAATCGTTTGCATTGCCACACACGATTGCGTTCTCGTCTGCAGCGACAATCCAAATACGATGCGGCAAGACGCGGGCGAGATTCCCTTCACCCGTCGCTTGCCACTGATGCATCGAATTATCTACCGACAAGATTGACCTGCCAAGAGAGATCTTTTCCGAGCACGACGTATCAGCGGGAAACCGCCCACCCCCGCTATCAATGAGTGCCAAAGCGAGATAAACACATCAGCTCTGGTGAAGCACTCTGCCACAATCGTTCCCAATCGCGACAAACCTAAAGTTACAACCCGCCTACCCCGAGCCGCTCGTGTTCGAATCGCAATGCCAGACCCGCTACCCCGCTGCTCGTTTAGTGCTGGCAAGGAGTGCTGCATGCCGGTTCCCTCGGCAAACACGTTGGAGTAAAGCTTGCCATTGTCGGGCCAACGCTGTCTAAACCCGTCGTCTCGCGTGATTGACAGGCAAGGGCGTCCGAGCAAGTGGAAACGCTCAGCAAGCCGAGGTGCGTGGTCGGCCCTCACCCGCACGCGGCCTAGAGGGTCCGTCTGATCTCTGCTAATCCAAATCTCGGGAGAGGTATTTAGTTTACTGTCGTCTCGTCAGACAGAGATGTGCTTTTCAGGCTCAGGCTGCGAAAACACCCGCTGCGTCACAAGCTTTGAAATCTTTTTTGTCGTTCCCCTACCGCGATTGATTTCGAACACAATGAAGTGATTGACAACCTGTGATAATAGGATCATACGTCGACGTGGGCACGGCGGGAGAGACGACATCATGTTAAAAGAGATTTTGCAATCAAGCCAACTTTGCTGTGGACTCAATGACGTCCATGCTCAGCAAGTGATCGACGCGTGTCAGTTGATCGCGTTTCGCAGCGGCGACATCGTGTTTTCTGAAGACGATCCTGGCGACAGCATGTTTATCGTGGTCAAGGGTCGCGTGAAAATCGAAGCAGCTTCCTCCGCAGGGACCGCTCGTTTCATCGATCATCTCGATGTCGGCGAACATTTTGGCGAGATCGCGATGCTGACTGGCGGTCGCCGCGCGGTGAGGATGACGGCGGTGATGGATTGCGAGCTGCTCGAACTGAAACAGGATGCCTTTCAGAAGTTGATCTTGTCAGTCCCCGGTTTAGCCGCCAATGCGTGTCGCACCCTCGGATTTCGGCTTCGCCGAGAAACGCACGGACAACAGCGACGCAGTCGCCCGCGGGTGATCGGCTTGGTCAACCAGCATTCGGGGACGATGTTCTTCGCAGCGATGGTTGCCAAAGCACTGGCGGCCGAAGGGGATCAGGTTTGTGTGATCAGCGAGGAAGCGACTCGAGTCGGCGCATCTGATTTATCGTCTTTCCAAAGCAGCCGAATTCCCGCAGAGCTAAGCGGTAGCGAAAAGTCCGAGTGGATTCGCAAATATGTTCTCGACCACCAGCGTCGCGAGGATGCCACGCTGGTGAATCTTTCGCCGACACTGTCGCTGGAAACGTTCGCCGCGATTTTGCCGCAATGCGAACAGGTGTGGTGGCTGGTCACGCCCGACGACCTGGGGCAAGCGACGTATCGACTGCACACGTTGCTGCAAGCTCAACCGGTGCTGGCGAACCGGATCTATTGGATGTGGATGACACAGGACGCGAAGCAGCCACCAACGGTCCCGGAGATCGCCAGCCCGTTGGCTCAGCCAGACTTTAAGATCAGCTTAGACAGTAAGCCTCAAGTGGCCTCGCGGCATCAACGCCAGAGCCTATCACGGCTAGTCCGACACGTGCATGGGACGCGAATTGGGTTGGCATTGGGCGGCGGCGCGGCGCGGGGGCTGGCGCACCTGGGCGTACTGCGGGCACTCGAACGCGAGGGCATCTACTTTGATCTGATCTCGGGCACCAGCGCCGGCGCCTTGGTGGCACTTCCCTACGCGTTCGGCTGGGAGATCGACAGGACAATCGCAACATTCAAAGAAGACCTGACGCCAGGTTGGTTTTTTCGGCACCTGCCACGTGGGAACCAGTGGTTCATGGCGACCAAATTTTGGACCGGCGGCTGGGAACCGATGCTTCGCAACCACTTTGGGAATATAAAACTTGATCAGCTACAGATTCCGCTGAGCACGGTTGCCGTTGACTTGGTGAGCGGTCGGCAAGTCATCCGTGATCGTGGCGACGCCGTTGATGCGGTGCTCGAGAGTATCAATCTCCCCAAAATTGCTCGTCCAATTCTGCGAGACGGGATGGCGTTGGTTGATGGTGGGATCTTTAACAATGTGCCGGCCGATTTGCTGTTGGATCGCGGTGCGGATCTTGTCGTCGGAGTGGATGTGGCGGCAAAATTGTCACCCCAATTCGCTGGCAGTACCGCGTCCACGCCGACCGACGAGATGCGTCGGCCGGGACGTTTGGAAACACTGATGCGAGTTAACGAAGTGCAGGATCACGAGATCACCGCTTTGCGTACCAAAGCCGTTGATCTGATGATCGCTGTCGATACATCCGCATTTGATTTTGCCGATTTCACTCGCGCCCCTCAATTGGCCGAGATGGGAGAGATCGCAACGGAGAAGATTCTGCCACAGTTTCGCCAAATGTTGGCCGAGCAAAAGGAATCCGAGTCGGTGGGAGCTTCGCATTTCACCTGTGCTTTGCCACGCAGGAGTGTTGCCGGCTAGGTTTTCACAGACATAACTTGGGGAGACATCACGAGCCCCACCGCAATCATACTTAGAGACGTCCTGTCTGGAGAGTAAGATGCGGCCTACTGGAATAAAGCCATTGTATTTTTTAGCAAGAAGTCTTCAACCGTTCACAACTCAATCTCTCGCGTTTGATGGAATCGTCCAATTTTGAATCCTCACTGCATCGCCCTACTCGGAATCGGGCACACGAACGCGGAAGTGGTTCGTCGCTGGATCGATTCGCCGATCCCGAATTGCCGCTTGGTTTGCATCTCCAAATTTCCATTTACAACCTATTCGGGGATGTTGCCTGGAACGTTAGCGAATCAGTTTTCGATCGACGAGATGCAGATTCCGCTCGGACCGCTAGCGAAAAAGGCGGGGGCGGAATTGATCTTGGATGAATGCATCGGGCTTGATGTCGAAACTCAGACGCTGCGTTTTGCAAATCACGCGTCATTGAAGTTCGACGCCCTGTCGATCGGGATCGGTTCGATGCCGGCAGGCTGGGACCAGCATGCATCGCCGAGTATCGTCCCGATCAAACCGATGCAAACGTTGATTGAACGATTCAGCCAACGCGTGGTGCAGTGTCAAGACACGGCCAACCGGCCTCCGAAAATTGTGGTGGTCGGCGGCGGTGTTGCGGGAGTCGAAATTGCCTTCTGCGTTCACACCCGTATGAAGCATCTGTTTCCAAAGCGACCCGTTGCGATCGAGATTGTGACAAGCGGGGACGAGATTGCGGACGGATTGAGCCCCCGTAGCGTTCGTCAGCTACGACGTTTGTTGTCACGTCGATCGATCGGCGTGACCACTGACTTTCGGGTCGTCGAGGTGAATCAGGACGAAGTGGTCGATCTGCACGGCAACCGCCACCCGGCCGATGTGGTGCTGTGGGCCACCGGCGCCGCTGCACCACCGCTGCTGGGAAAGCTGAACCTGCCGACCGACGATCGAGGTTTTCTGGCGACCGAGCAAACATTGCGGACCACCGCCGACGCCCCCATCTTCGCGGTGGGCGATAGTGGAACGATCCTTAGCGACCCTGCGCCCAAAGCCGGTGTGTTCGCGGTTCGTCAGGCTCCGGTGCTATGGAAGAACCTGCATGCAACCATTAACGGGACGACGCTTAGCGGTTTCAAACCCCAAAAAGAGTTTTTGAAAATCCTGAACACCGGCGACGGCTGCGCACTGCTGCAGTACAAAGGCCACAGCTTTCATGCGAGTTGGTGTTGGCAGCTGAAACGATGGATCGACCAACGTTTTATCCAGCAATACCAGTTTTGAGCGATCGTCATATCCGCACCACGGCGATCCTCACGCGCTCGTTGCGTCAAAATGGAGCGGCAATTTAGCGGACCGATTTGAGTAGCTGGAACACTTGGTTTTTCAGCGTTTTGAATCGATCTTCGCTCAATTTGCGATAGAACGCTTTCAGGATCGCGGCGGCATGGCCATGATCCAAATGGACCACTAACTCCGAAACCACATCGTCGAGCGTTCCTGAATCAATCGGGTGGTCCGTTCCGGTGTAGACGCATGCGTAACCCGAGACTTTGTCACCAAACAGCTCTCGGGCATACTGCACCGCCGCCGCCATCGACTCTTCTTTTAGCGTGTGCGGTTGCCGCCAATCATACGGGGGATCCCATTCGCGAACCGGTCGCAACAAATCGATATGCGTCAGCACAACGATCACGGCCGGCGGTTTCAACTTGCGATCGTTCTTATAAACCGCCGCGACTTCATCGAGCATTTGGCGATCGGCGTCCCGCGCCGACGAATTGGCGGCCATCACCAACATGATAATGTCTGCGGTCTTCGCCGCCTTCTGGATTTGCGCCAACTGGTAGCGACTGACGTCGGCTTCGTCATACCCCGGTGTATCGAGCAGCGTTACTTGGCTTTCCGACCCCGGCACACTGTATTGGTGCCGCGTCACGCTGCGTGTTTCCGGCAACACGTTGGTGGTTGCGACTTGGTTATGCAGCAGTGAGTTGACCAAACTTGACTTCCCCGCGTTGACTTGTCCCATCACCGCAATCGTGGTCGACAGATCATCGAGGTCATCGATCGAGCTTTCGCCCCGGTCAAACTCATGAGCGATCTCTGCCATCTCGGAGAATTCCGAGCGATACAATCGCGATCCACTCCGCAAGCGACCGCTATACATTTCGATCAGATAATAGCCAAGTTGGCGAAGAAACCGCTGATAGAAACCGCGAATCAATTCGTTTTGCAATTCGACGGTGACGTTGGCCGATTTTCGCCACAGCGGATACGCCAACATTTTGGCGGGATTGAGTACTGCCGAACCAACATAGACCACCTTTTGCACGACATCCAACGCGTTGACCACTTTGGGCAATCGCTTGATTTGCCCGATCGTTGCCACATCGCTGCCGGGGATCGACGCGAGCACCCATTGTTCAAGATCCTCGGCTGCTAAATGAATCACGGCCAAAATTTCCACCAACGTCAGCGGATGAAAAACTTCGTCGCTGGTGCGGTTGTGATAGTGTTTGGCCAAACGCTCGGCCAAAATCTGGGCGTCGCGAATGTAGCGGTTGAAATCCATGATCGATTGAGCGTCGATGTCTTGGACTTCGCGGCGATAATCTTCGACAATTTGGATCGCCGAACTATCTTGCGGCGTCCAAAAGCCAGGAGCCGACAACGGTTTACCGGAAAAAGAACGGTGCACCTTGGGCGGTTTCCACAGCTTTCCAATCAACCAAGCGGCCCCCCACATCCCAGGCAGCAGCCACACGATCTTGTAGAACCAACCGGTTTGATAAATCGCAAGCGATCCGACGGCGAGATAACATGCCACCGGCAACGTCCAAAGAACGAACAGCACGACAAACCGGAAACTGATGCCGCGAATCCAGTTCATTTGGCTCTCCACAGTTCATGTCCCCGTTTCAGTTCTTCCGCGAAGATCTCTTTCAACTGGTCCGAACTCGGCACATGTCCTTGCCGTAAATCGGCAAAGTACCAATCCCACGACATCCCCAACGCATAAGTAAACGCGAACGAGGTCGCTGCGCCGGCGGCGATCCCAACCCAAGGGATAAATTTCAAGATGCCTCGCATCCCCAATCGCACTGCGACACGGGTGCCTGCGGCACTGCTGAGCACCGCCCATCGTGCCGGTGTAATCTCTTGGTCGTAGATTTTGGCAAGCTTCATTGCCAAATGAGTTTGGATGCCAAGCACGATCGGGATATCGACCCAGGGCACGGGCACCGCCCCCGCCGTGCCAGCCAATGCGCTGGACGCCAACACCTGCCAACGGGCACGGGTTTGTCGCGACGAGGCGTTTTCGGTTTCCGTGTCGTTAAGTGTCAGGATTGCCTGGCGATACGCCAGCGGCAATTGGTTTAAGATCGCATGTTTCAACCGGTCGCCGCCAAAATTAGGATCCGCAAATCCGTCTTCCAACTGCGTCAGATCGACGGGGATCACGGCGTCATGCAATCCCGCGAACTGACTGACTTTTTCCTGAATCAATGCTGGCAACGGATCAGGGACCGGCGGGGTTTTCGAGTCCACATCGTCTGCGTGCGCAAAAGGGTCGGGGCCATCGGACAAATCGAGGCTCCCGGTCACTTCGTGCAAACAGGTCAAAACCAACATGATCGGCCGATGCGGTGACGCTTTGCGTATCTGGCGTAGCGGTTCGATCACACGATGCAGCGCATGGTCCGCAATGCGGACCGTGACAATCATCAGCTGAGTCGAATCGGCGAACGCTGCGATATCGTCGCTCGGGTCGTAGTTGGCTTCGGCAAGTCCGCGAGTATCAAGAAACGACAGCAACGGCTCGAGCGAATCGGGGAAATCGAACCGCCGCGAAGTCTTGGTTTCGGGCCGATAGCCTTCGCCGATCGTCGCGTCTTCGGCCCCAGTCAAAAACCGCACGACCGAACTTTTTCCGCTCCCCGTTTTTCCAAACAGCCAAATTGCGGGCACGGGTGTCTTGTCACGAATCTCTTGAATTTGTTTTTCGTAGACCGCGTCATCTTCAGGACGTCCGCTACGCCAATTCCATCGTGCCAATGCCATTCGTGCCGCGTCGATTCGTGTGCGTGCTATGAGAAAGAAGGGTCACTGGAAATTGTAGTGCAAACCGCGGGATCTTTCGATTGGGGCGACCGCCGATCCGGCCGCCGCGATGGTCCTAGACGCGGACCACCGCAGCAATATCGCCGCCCAAAAAACGCCGCGTTATGCCAATTCCGGCACTTCGTAACCGGTTCGGTATTGGCGTTTCAGTAACGCGTTGCCCGCTTCGGCATGCTCGCCAACGAACTGCTCGGTTTCCGGATCCAATTCCAACATCGGGCTGAGCTTGATTTCGTCACTTTCCATCGGAATGCCGTGCGCGGACAAGTGCGTATCCATCTCATTGAGCAACGATTTCCATAAAGGTGAATCCAATTGCGCGGCCGCAGCATTGGTGAAGTTTTCACCCGAGCGGAAAGCGATGTTGGCAAGGTTACACCAACCGGTGCTGTCGTTACCGAGTTCGACTTCCGCGTTCAGCGAGGCACGATCGCGAGAGCGAACGGCATCGATGAAGTTGGTCTGATGCAACACATCCCCCGAATTACCCTTAAATTCTTTGATCTTGTTGCCTTTATCATCGTAGGCGACCCCGCGGCCTCGTTGGCCTTCGTAGCGACCGCCTTCGCAATAGGCGATGTAACCGCTGCTGGGGCCGGGGTGCTTCGGACTGCTCTTAGAACCCGGCGCCGAGGGAAGATTCGACAATCCGATCACGACCGGAATCGATCCGGTATCAAAGTAGGCAAAGTGTACGTTGGGCGTTTCGCCAGCATCGTTCAGTGCCACCCGGCCTCCGCCTCCGAAAACGCGTGTGGGCAGTGCGACCGAGTCTTGGAAGACGTTGTTGCGACAATCGTCCAGCACGTGGACGCCCCAGTTGCCCATTTCGCCGGATCCGGTATTCCAAACCCAGTGCCAATCGTAATGCAAGGC
>NZ_JBFHFD010000366.1:0-8646 GCF_041583735.1 Novipirellula sp. | reverse complement strand
GTGGACGAGGCTACGAGTCCCGCCGTGCCACTAAGTCGCTGGGACTCGTAGCCTCGTCCACTACCTCCAAACCTGGCCGACCTACGCCTATTCCAGTAAAGCTCTAGCGGAACGGCCCAAACGTCACCGGAGGGTATCAGTCAACCCAAAGTCGAGTCTCTTAATTGCAGTCCTGAGCCCAACGCGATTTAGCGATTGTGGAAAAGGGTAAAGCACCAATTGGTGACTGCGGAGTCTTGGGAGCGATTCAAAACGCTGATTGGAACCCTAGCCAGCGATGCTGCGAAATTGGCGAAGTTTCATCTGCGACTTCGTTGTATCATTGAGCAAGATCGCACGTGCTTAGGTGTTTGTCTGACAGCGGAGTGGATTCAATTAGGTGCTTAGATGTTCGTAACTTGGATATCTAAAGAGAGCGTGGCGAAAGCTGTCACATACCTCGGAGTTCGACTTTCTCTCTCAAAGTCAGGAAATCAGTGTTTGCTAAGATTCGCAAAAAAGAAACAACGTTTTCCGAGAAAAGCTTGACGGAGGGCTTGTAGGCGATACATTCACTGGAGAAATCCACGGCGTAGATTCAAAAATAAATTTGGCCGCCATGATCGACTCGGTTTACCAAGATGGGGCAGTAGGGGCTGAAACTTAATTCGAGTTTGAACCACGTACTTAAATTCACTATTTGAATTCGCCAACTTCTTCACCAAGGGCACATCGGATTGGGGTAGACGCAGTAAAACTACGCAGTCCAATCTCTCGGAGGCAGGTATGTATCGAGTTGGCATATTTTTGTTGCTGTTGGTCGTGGTTTCGGAGATCACACATTCTCAGGATGCGGATCAATCCGACGCAAGTGATTCGAGGAAGGCGAAACCTGTACGTTTTGTTCCTCCTAGCGATATGGTCGAGTTCAAAACGGTTGAGACTGCCGGCACGGAAGAGTTTCATCGGCTGAAGGTTCCTCGGTTGCAGGCATCGCAGGAAAAGGTCCTCGGCATTCCGATCAAGAACGTCTCTGGCCAATCTCTAACCGTGTCAAATATCAACCTTGGCTGCGGATGTATGACTGCGATCTCAAAAAAGCTAGAGATCGACAGCGGTGAAACGACGATGCTTTATTTAAGGGTCACGCCAAAGGAAGTGGGGCGATTTGCCGAGCGGATGACCATCTCTTTCGAGAATGCATCAAGCGCTACATGCGTGATTGAATCGGTCGTTCATTCAGCGTTCGAGATAACACCCAACACTATGGTGCTGGTGCCGGGACGCGAGAAAGGAAGTGAGCTTTCGATCACGTCGGAGTTTGCGCATACAGGATTTCAAGTACGGTCTATGGATCCAAGGCTTACGGTAAAGTTTGACCGGCAAAAAAAGGATGGCACACACGTTTACAGATGTTGGCTGGGAAAAGACACCGACAAGGATAAGTCGCTAGATGAATTTGTTGCACCTATCAACATCGAGTACCTTAAGAGATCTTATGAGTATAAACTCCAAGTTAAAAACGCGTTCGCAGTGAAAGTCCAACCGTCCATTGTTTTTGCAAATCGCGACAAGCAGAATAGTGAAGTCGCAAAATTTCATGTGCTGATCGGCTGCTGGACAGGACGCGATGATTTAATTTGCAGAGTTGCCGAGCCGAAGAATCGCATCGACTTGCAAGAAATAGAGCGAAAGCCGCTTGGTGAGAGTTCGATTTTTGAACAAGTAAGTTTCGCATTAGAGGGTGATCTCGAAAACATTGACGACGTAACGATCAACTGGTTTCGCGATAACCAGATAGTAGGCACTTGCAATGTATTTCTTGACTCCCAAAGCGAAGTGGCAATCGCTCAAATTCGCGAAAAACGCCGGGAGCGCAATCGACAGTTAATTGAACAGGGCAATGCAGAGTCGCTACAGCCTGCAGAATAAATTGCGATTTGCCAAACGTTGACATCAATACTCTGTGCCCCGCACCATAGTGATTGTAAAACCATTAAATCTTCCTCACCGGGTGTAATGCTATGGTTCGTGCGTTTCTGTTTATTTGTACATGGTTTGGTCTTGTCAGTCTGGCAGGGGCTCAAGGTCTGGCAACAAATGCAGTAGAGCGTTCCGCGGTGCAAATGCTCATCGATTTCGTCGCGAGTCCAACGAGTTTGCCCGATGAGTACGCCGTCGTCTTACGGGAGACGCAAGTTTCCTACATTGATGGGACTGAGGGCGATACCGTTTATTTGTTTGCCGAAGACCGTCGAAGAATAACTAGCACTCGATTTTCGGCAAAAGGATATACTAACAGCATCGAGCCGAGACGCTGGGTTCAATATCTGAGAACGCCAACGCATCGTGCGCAGCGACAGGGAGGACAAGCGTTTGGAAGGTTTGCTGGCGAAGTCGTTGAGGATGTGACAATGGATCCAGAAGATAGCCAGATTTTACAATACCCTCAGAGGCACGATTTTGTATTCTTTCGCCCTGTTGCACCTCGAAGCGACAGAAGCAGCCGAAAAACGCAGTCAGCTGGCTATGGAAGATTGCTTTTAGACGAGCTGGATTTCATGGGGGCAGAAAAGCTGGATGACGGAAAAATTCAATCCGATTGGGCAAGAAAGCTTTGGAGAGTTCAAATTACTTTTGACCCAAAGCAAGGCAATCGTCCCACCAAGATCATTCATTTCAGCGATTTGGATATTGAAAACCCCGGACCGATCGTTTGTGTTCACGTGATCGATTGGGAAGAATGGAAATTGGAGAACAATACTTCAATGTGGATTCCAAGCCACTTTCGATTTCGCCATTCGACTCCAGCCTACAAATTGGACTACGAAACAGCGGGGCATTTGAGATGGGCTGATACCTCCGAAGAATCGGTTATGCCCGAGTTGCAACGGGGAAGTGGTAATGACTGGCGTGAGAAGATTCGCGAACGTTTCAGCGAGGACTGGCAGGTGCGACATGCCGAATGGTTAAATACGAATCAACGGAAAGATGGAACCGTTCCGGCCGCTGTCGATTGAATAAAAGGAGAACTGTGGCCAACGGGCCGGCCGTTTACCAATCCACAGAAACTGCTGGGCCGCTGCCCTGCCGTTCTGTTTTACAGACACCTAGCCCAGTGGACTGGGTTAAGTAAATCCCTGGACCTTCAGTTCGCAAAACGATGCGGATTTGTTTACAACAGGCAACTCTATACGGAGTCGAAGTTTCCGCGACGCTGATTTCAACCATTACCGAAGACCCGGATACCGAAGTCACCGCCTGGCGGATGCGGTCTGGCCGATTGGTTACTTCGATGGCATCGTCGTGCATGTCCGTGGTGCCAACTGCCGTGTCTCTCAGCACACGATCGACGTTGCCTTGGGCGTCAATGTCGGACGAAAAAAGGTGTCGGACACCTTTTTGGTAGAATGGGTAAGGTTGCGGGCGGGCTTTCAGGATGGTGCTGCGTCCCTACTGCCTCTGCTGCCTTGGTTGCCCTTGAAAATAGAGCCAAACGAAGCGGTGCTGAGATTGTTGAGACTTTCGCCAAAATTGTTGACAATCGGCCACTGTCGACATTTCGCTGGTGCGTGGTCGGACGGCGGCGGTGATTGATTTATGGCGGGGTTTTGATCACAATGCCCCCTCTGCCTGTCCCCTCTCCTTCCTCAATTGAGTCTGCTACTGTGCCATACACCCGAGCTTCTTTCTGCTTTACCATCGCATTCGCGTTTGGAATTTCCTCGCAGGGAATCGCCCACGAGGGGCACGACCATGACCATGATGCATCCGGAAATCACCCTTCTGCGGCAGTTGACTTGGCTACTGCCAAAAACACGTTTAATGCGAACGGCAAGACCTACCGCTGGGAGCATCGTCCCGAGCTGGGCAAGCAGTCTGATGCGATGATCGCTGCGGCCAAAGGTGGTTTGCACAACAATGCGGACGTCGATCAGTCGACCCACGAGATCGTGACGGTGGTTGCCAAACATGGTTTGGTGACGCTGGATGCCGAATTGAAAGAATGGAAATTGGTCGAGGATCAAGATTCGGTCTTCGCCGGTGGCATGAACGCTCACGGAGCCGACTGCTTCGTGATGGATGGCCAGTCATATTGGGCGTTTGCATCGACCAACACCGGCGAAGTGGTTGTTTCGCAGCGTGGCAAGGTGGTCGCCAGTCTGAAACAACCCAACGGCACTGAGTTTGACAATCCGACCGTCAATTCGTATTTCGCTGCCGGTGGCAGATTCACTCCTTGCGATGTCGTTTACCTTCCCGAGGCAAAACGACTGGTCGCCGTGATCGGCTATGCTCCGGGCGATTACGCACTGTCGGCTGAGTTGCGTGACGGCCAGTGGCAATGGGGTGGTCCAGCGTGGGGCGGAAAAGAGAATGTGGGTGGACCTTTTAACACCGCACACGGTGTTCAAGTCGCTACCGAGGGTGGCCAAGAGATTGTCGAAGTCGCCTCGCGTGCCCATGGCCGCGTCTACGCTTTCACCGCCAGCGGAGCACAGATCAAGACGCCGGGGGCAGACAATAAGTATTACGTCGAGTTGCCGAAGGGGTCGAACCCTTGCAATATCTCGCACAACGGTTCGAGTATGTTTTTGCCGCTGCTGAATCCATTGTCGATGACCAACGGCGTGGCTCCCGTGTTGGTGATGAATGACGGCAAGCCCGCTGGTTCACTGATTCCAGCAACCTACGACGAGCTTGAGTTCATGCACCACATGCACGGATTCTGTCCCATCGAAAAAGACGGCAAACTGTACGGCGTTGTCTTGTCGTGGCCGAACGGCGGTGAAAACGCCAAGGGCAAACGCAACGACGGACGCATCGCAATTTTCGAAGCCGTAGCGCAGTAACGCAAGGTGTTTTTGTGGAGGCGAAGTAACATTCAGGCAATTGTTCGTTGCGGTTAAGATGCGAGCCGACACGGCATTGCAAAAGCCCCCTGCCAGCTTGCTGGCAGGAGCAAACGTTTTGCAATTAGATATTTCGGTCGCCAAACCTTTTCCCCAGTTGGCTTGCCCAACCGGAAAACAAGTTTTGCTGGTCAGTGCGATCCACCTACTACATGAACGTCGTACTCGCTAAAAGTTCCTGCGTAGAAGCCCGGTTGCCATATTGCATTTTGCCCCATTGCGAATGCGGTATTGTTCATGATTGCATAAGCGATCTCTGCCGGGCTCTCTGCGATGGGGCCGCGCAACGCTACATGCAAGTGGTCTGGCATCCATGCGCGAATCGCTATTCCGTAACGATGTTTTGTTGCAGTCGCCTGCACTGCACGGTCCAGTTTTGCAAACTCGTGTTCCAGCCGAATACGCCGTCGATTGGCAACGACCAAAACAATATGCAGGTTGTGCCAATAACGCCCACTGTTGGATTCGCTCGGTTTATCGAGTGCTACTGAGCGATCAATGACTGTAAATTGCTTGAGTATTTCTAAAAGACGTCGGTCAATGAATGCGTCCTTCTCGACTTGCTTGTGAATATAGTTTGTAACTTCGCGAGTATGGTTTTTTCCAATTCCTCGAAATGCAACCTTCCGGCTGAATTTCACTGGGGTTCCACTTAATCGCAGCTCATGTTGCAAGCGTCCTTTGACGCGAGCGACAAATAGAGTGGGTGCGACGGTAGGGACTGTCGCAAAAGTGAATTGAATCTTGTCTGTTTCCCAAACGGTCGCGATTCGCCGAAGACTGTCTGATTTCCAAGCACTGTCGAGCGGATCAAAGAAGATCTCGGTTGGCATTGAAGGAAATTTGGTCCCCGAAGTGGGCCACCCAGTCCACGTGTACCGCAGATGGAAAGCGGGCTTAAGTTGTTCAAGGGAATAGACTGGGTTGGGCATCAGGAAAACTTTCCATTCCGGTTGGGCGAGCCAACCGGGGTAGTGTGTTTGTTGCCACCGTGTGTGTTAATTAAAAAAACGCGGGCACCTACCGGACAAGCCGGCATGGGGGCCGAGCAGCAATCGCTACCATCACCGCCGATGCAAATGCATCTTCCGTGACATCCTTTTTGGCCGCTTTTCATTAGACGGTATGCCGAGCCGTTTGTCGAACAAAAGTGTCTCCTCGTCGTGTTGCTCGGAGGTGAGATAATATTTGTTTTTAGATAATCCATCGCGGCTGCGAATGTATTCCCCTATCGACCGCGCATGAAAAAACGGCGCGGGGAACTAGTCCCCGCGCCGCTTTGTTTCATTCATCGGCCCGCTTGCGATTACCGCTTACGGATTTCCAGGATGTATTTCATCAAGTCATCGAACTCCTTGCGGGTTCTCAGCTGACGCGTCAAGTTTTCAGGCATGATCGACACCTTCGACTCGACGACCTCTTCGATATCATCCTGTTTGATCTTGATCGGCTCGGGCTGGGCAAGGTTTTGTAACACCATTTCGTCCTTGTTCTCCGAGACACGAACGCCGGTATAGACGCTGCCTTCGACGGTGAGCACACTGACTTGAGCATAATTCTTGTCAATCAGTTTTGATGGACGCAGAATCGAGTCCACCAATTGCTCGGCCGTCAACTTGGTCTCGATCTTGGCCAAGTCGGGACCGAGTCGAGCGGCGCCCTTAGGCGGTTCGTGACAGGCGAAGCAGGCCGCACCTGATTCAAAGAACAGCTTCTTGCCTCGCTGAACGTTGCCGCGGGAAATGGCAATTTTGGCCAATTCGGCGGGCGATGCGCTCAACAGTTCGGCTTCCAAGGCTTCGTTGGAAAACTCTTTGGTTTCCGGGCTGTTCGATTCGAGGGCTTCTTCCAAAGGATGCTCGGCTAGCAGTTCTTCGGGTTTCCAGAACGTGTCGCGATCACTCGTCTGCTGGCGAACCTTCTTGACGCTCGCGGCGCTGACAGGCGACGACTGATTGCCCCACGTGTTGCGGACAAACGTCAATACGGCTGCCAGTTCTTCGTCTTTCAATAGCGATCGGAACGCGGTCATTGGTGGCACGCCACGCGACGGGTCAAACGTCTTGCCGTTGACCGTCATTTTTCCCCACACGCCGTGCAGTGCCATCTTGATCAGTCGCTCTTCGCTGCCGTTGACCCAGGGGCTGCCGACCAGCGGTGGATAAACGTTCGCACTTCCTTGACCGTGGGTTAGGTGGCAAGTCGCACAGTGTGCTTCACGTTGATAGACCTCCGCCCCCAACTTGTATGCCTTGCGGTCGGCCCCTTTGAGGTGTTTCGGAGGATTGAACTTAACGAATTCCACTTCGGCTTTTGCCGCAAATCCACTCGCTCCCGTGGCGTCTACGTTCTCCCAGAAATGCTTCACCGTCTTGGCCGCGACGACCGCGTGTTTGACGTCCGAACTGAGCAGTGTATTGAGCAGTTCTTCGTTTCGCACGCCATGTTGTTGGTGCAACCACAGGGCTTCGAGAAGATGATGGGCTTCGGTTTCATCGTTTGGATCAAAATCTTTGATCCACTGCTGAGCGGCTGCGATCACAGCGTCCGAGTCGCGAGCACTCAGTTCGACCCGGGTCCGATGACGAACGCCATCGACGGGGTGTTTCAGGTTTTCCAGTAGTGCGGCGATCGGTTGACCGTCAATCGCGACTGGCTTTTGTAGTGGTCGATCTTTCACGGTCAGCCGGAAGATACGACCATGTTGGTGGTCACGATTGGGGTCACGAATGTTGTGCTGCATGTGACCGATAATGGCGTTGTGCCAATCGGAAACGTACAACGCGCCGTCTTCACCGACGACAGCATCGGTCGGTCGGAAGTTGCGATCATCGCTGTTGAGCAATTCAAGTCCCGGGGTTCCCCAAACTTCTCCGAACGCTCGGTCCTTGCCATTTCCTTCGCGATCGAGCGAGTATTGTTTGACGCCAAGGAAACCGATTGTGTTACAGATCAGGAAATCGTCCTGCATTTCCTCGGGAAAGTGATCCGACGAAAGAATCGCGTTGGCCGCGACGGGACGGAATTCTTTGGTCAGCAGGGTATGCATCTTGAAACCCTTGCCTTCGGGACGCACTTGATACGACTTCCCACCGGTGCCATCGTTGGCGTAGCAGTAGCCCCAGCGGTCAAAGCTGGTGCCGTGTGGATTCGGAGCGTTGGCCGCATGCGGCGTGATGGCAAAGGTGCGAGGGTCGAAACGGTACATCCCCGAATCGCCGATAGTGAGGTTTTGTTTCCACGGCGTTTCGTGGTTGTGCACCAAGAAAATACCGCTTTGCCAATAGATCCCGCCGTCAGGACCGTAAATCAAATTGTTTGCGGCATGGTGCGTATCGGAGGTTCCGAGTCCTTGCAGAATGGGGTAACGCAAATCCGCTTTGTCATCACCATCGGTATCCTTCAGGAACAACAGATCGGGGCCTGAGGTGACGATGACGCCACCATTCCAAAATTCGAATCCAAGCGGGTTGTGAACATGAGCAAAAATCTTGCGAGTGTCCGCTTTGCCGTCCTTGTCGGTGTCCTCGAGGATCATCAGTTTGTCGTTCATTTCCTTGCCGGGTTCCCACTTGGGGTAGGTGTTCCAGCTGGCGACCCACAATCGCCCCTTGGCGTCGACCTGCATTTGCACAGGATTAGCCAAGTCCGGAAATTGGACTTCCGATGCAAAGAGGTTCAGCTGATAACCTTCGGGAACATTGATCTGCGCCATCGATTCTTCGGGGCTCAGGTAATCAATGCTGCCTTCTTT
>NZ_JBFHFD010000365.1:0-8659 GCF_041583735.1 Novipirellula sp. | reverse complement strand
GGATCGCGGATTTTCTGTGGCGGGCGAGGAAAGCAGGGTTACCAATGTTTCGCATTCGACATCGCCACTGAATCCTGGACGACCATCAAAACAGAGATTGGACGCATCACGTGCATGGATAGCGATGCCGGTTCGCTGTGGATTGGAACCGACGACGAGGGACTGTATCGCTATGACATCACGTCCCAACAATGGCATCACTGGGGACTCGACGATTCGTTACCCGATCTGCATATCGAATCGCTCCGCGCAGTGGCCAACGTGTGTTACGTCGGCGTTGGAACCGCTCGCGGAGGCGGATTGGTGAAGATCACCGACGACGGATCCGTGACCATCTTCGAAGGCAAGAATGCTCCCGACCAAGCTCCGACGCACATCATTGTCAGCGACGACAAGATCCTGGCACGCTCGATCCAATCGATTCGGCAGTACGATCGAAAAACCGAAACGTGGAGTCCGCTAGAACTGACTTCACTTAAATCCCCGTTCCTATTTCCCGCTGACATCGGCTACTGGGCGTCCACCAGTCAACGTGAATTATACCCGCTTGATCAACCTGAGATCCCGGAAGATTGGTTCAAACAAGCTTGGTATCCGCCCGGGCGTCAGAAGGCGGGGTATCAAGTGAAGTTCTTGATTGAACACAAAGACGAAATTTGGTTTGGCGGCACTCCTTATGAGAAATTTTTATGCAGTGGACTCTATCGCGTGAATAAACATACCGGTGATTTTTCGATGTATGGCCCCCGCGATGGATTCAAAATGGACGGATATTACACATCGGATAATGGCGTCTGGGCAGCCGACCGATTGTGGATCGCCACCCATGCCGGATTGGCAGAGGTGACGAAAAGGCCCCACGTTTCCGAGGTGCAATCCAGTGACAATTAATTCACCCGAGCGAACCGCTCACTCACAACCACGCTCTGCATGCTCGCGTGGTATTCGCGTCGTGGCGGGGGCCGTCTTTCTGCTGGTCGCGTCCATCGCCGGCCCGTCATGGGCACAATTGAAACCGGGCCAATCGGACCAGTTTGCCGGGGAAACATGCACGCTGACGCTCGCACCCGGGGTGGCAACCACGTCAAAACAAGCTCACTGGCGGCTGAACACAGCCAATCGTACGTTGACCCAAGGCGTCAGCGAACTGAAACCGGCTAAGGAACTGCAATCATCAAATGCCGGCGGTGCCGCCGAACGGTCCTTTGTGATCAAGACTCCCGAAGTCAAATCAGGGGTGATGCTGGAGGTGGACCTGTTTCTGCACTTCGGCGATCCGCTTTCTGAAACGCGACATCCTCTGCGATTGCATTCGCCCGATTGCTTTGTGAACATCCGGCAAACACTCCGTGATGCCGGAATTGCATTGTACGATCCCGCCGGCATCACGGAGGATGCACTGAAAAAAACGGGTCTAACCCCCAACGTGGCCGCGTCTTTGAAACGAGTCGATAGCGAAGCGATCATCGTGATCGGCGAATCCATCGCGTGGGACAAACGGACTGTTAAAGCGGCCGAGCAATGGGCCAGCGACGGAAAGTGGGTGATCGTGCTTCGCCCCACGGATGCATCAACGTGGCCGATGCAGACGTCGGCCGCTGATGGCGTGAAGCTCGCTTTCACGAGCATTACGAACAGTCGCTGGCGTCCCAAACAACTCGACCTCGATTTCTGGTCGTCGCACGCCGAACACGCTCGCGGCTGGGAATTGCAAGTTTCAAACAACCAATTGCGGATGACTCCGGCGATCGGACCTCAGGTTTGGCAACTTGCCGAGTATCAATCAAGAGAGAACCACGGCGGTTGTCTGTTTGTCGGTGTGCCGTTGATCTCGCGGTGGAACGAATCCCCCGTGCCGCGTGAATTGCTGACGCATATCTTGCTCCAAACACTTCCCCATCCACAACTAGATCCATGAAAGAATCGATGATGTACCGAACCTCCATACTCTTCGGCTGTATGCTCAGTCTGCTGATCGCGTTTAGCCATCCTGTGACTGCCGCCGATGCCAAGCAGCCGATTCCGACCGCGATACTGCCCTTTGAAAGCCGTGGCGATGTGCAAGAAGAAGCCGCTCAGGTTGCCGATTTATTGTTCGCGAACCTGATCGTTTCCGAGCATGTGATGCTGGTCGAACGCCAAACGATCGACGACCTATTTGAAGAATTGAAACTTAGCAAAGCCGGCATCGTCAAAGCGGACGAGGCGTTGCAAGTGGGAAAACTGACGGGCGCGAAACTGCTGATCACCGGATCGGTTTTGCAAGTCAACGACGATTTATATTTGGTCGCCAAGGTGATCGGAACCGAAACCAGTCGCTTGGCGGGCGCGTCGGTAAAGGGTTCCTCCAACACGGATTTGGGTGAATTGGTCGAGCAATTGGCTGCGGAAGTGGACAAAGTGGTGGCGAAGAAAGCCAAGCTGCTGCTGCCGAAACCGGTTCCGGTCGACGATTGGCTTGCGAGCACTCGGAAATCACTTCGCGGCAAGAACAAGAAGCTGCCGAGCGTTACGGTCGCCGTTACCGAGCAACACGTGGGCCAGCAAACCTTTGACCCTGCGGCCCAAACCGAGATCGAACGACTACTCACCGAGCTAGGATTTGACGTGATCGCGTCGGACAACGCAAACTCGGCTCGCGCGGACGTCCTGATTAAAGGAGAAGGACTTTCCCAATTCGCCATGAGCCGCGCCGATCTGGTATCGGTTCAATGCCGTGTCGAAGTTCAAGTGATCAAACAGTCCGATGGCACGGTGTTAACCTCCGACGCCGAGACCACCCTGTCCATCGATCTGGCCGAGCAAATCGCGGCGAAGTCCGGTTTGCAAGAAGCCGCCCGAAAACTGGTCAAGCGATTGATTCCAAAGCTGGCGAAATGAAGCACAGCGAGAGTTTGGATTTGTGAACACGTGCCATGCGAAATCACGACGATGTTATCGCGGCTTCGCCCGGCGGAAAGTCGGGTCCAGAGAAGGCAACCGATGTACGCCTACCACCCTAGTGCATTTTTATCTTTGATGTAGTTACCGTCGCGTTCGCGGTGGACCACGTTCTGGCGAACGTAGCTACTTTTTTAACCTACGTCATTTCTCAAATTGCTCTAGCTTCGTGATGGTGGCCTGGTGTCAACGATCTGAACGGGTTTTGCGTCGAGATCAATCGATCCAATCGACGACTTGGGGATAATGCGACGTCGTTTTGACGTCGAATTTGCATCAACCTTAATGTCATCGTCGATTTCGATCAGAAGGTAGTCGTCGCCAATCGCCTCCAGCGTTCCAAATGTCGTTCGAAAAGCAGAGATAACGTACAGACGGTCTACGGCTTCCTCCGCTAGGTCGTGACGAACCATATAGGCGTCCAACTCACGTTGAATCGCTGGATGGCTCGCTGCCGCATCCTTGGCGCCAGCCCCTCGTCCCGCAATCTTCGATGTAGCGAGCGCCGTTTCGTAGTCTTCGTCCGTGTAGACAAAAATCAAAACACTTGCGGTGCCGTCCACGGATTTGACGCCGACATGCATTCCCGTCGCGAGGTACGCGAACATCGTTTTCGG
Source organism: Novipirellula sp. (assembly GCF_041583735.1). NCBI lineage: Bacteria > Pseudomonadati > Planctomycetota > Planctomycetia > Pirellulales > Pirellulaceae > Novipirellula > Novipirellula sp. Next base: position 5,102 of record NZ_JBFHFD010000365.1, on the reverse strand, counting down.
TGAAGCAGGCCGGACCTCGGCGTTTGAGACTTCTTGTGCCGAAGAGACAATTGCGAACGCGAACTGCGTAAGAGTGACAAAGACGAACGCGAAAATCACAGTACCAACATGAATCGATCTCATCGAAACTTCTCCGAGCTAAATGGGTGGCGAACGGTGTGATCACGAGGCAACTGCATCTGCCGCAACGGACGCGGCCCGTCGCTGAGTATAGCACCGTATCCAGTCATTCGCTCGACTGCCGCTGGGAAACTACGTGCGTCAGGGACATTCTGGTAAACCACCCAGGCTGGAAGCCTAGGCTACGTAGTTGTGCAAAGCGGAATCACTCGGCTGCTGGAATTTGATTCAGCGTGTAATAGGCATGGGTATGCAGCAGCGGTTCACCATTTCGGCCTCGCACTCCGATCGCGTTCAGCTCATGGACGAACTTTTCACGGCACCCATCGACGACCAAGTGAACTCGCAAACCATCCTCGGATACCCTTGCTTCGCGAATCGCCAACGACTTCGTTTGAATTTCATCACTGCCGTACGAGGATTGATACAGGTAGGTGTAACCCGACATCGTGTATGACGCGGGATCCGCGGCGGTTTTGACGTCGACCGGTTTTGTAAACGTCAATTCGAATCCATCATGTTTGGCTCGCATCTCCTTGATTTCTAGCGGTGTTTCGCCAGTCCAGACCAATCGCTGCAAACCGTACGACGCTGCCCCCAGACTGCTCCAACCTCGGTTGGTCAGTCCGACAAACATGCTGCCGTCATGCCCTTGGGCCATCCGCAACACCGCCGACGCAAACCCACTACGAAACGGGAAACAGGCACCTTGGTATTCGCCGTTGACCTGTTCTAGGAACACGCGATGAATCGATGCTTGCGTGAACTCGCCGACAAACAATTGGCCTGCGAACGGACCAAACTTGCCGCCGCTTTCGTCCAACATGATGTCGGTCGCTGACTGCCCCATCTTTTTGTATGGAAACCAAACGACCGGCGGAACGAGTTGCGGAAACGCCTTCAGCGCGTCCGGGAAAGGCAATCCGTCGGGAACCGACGTGACATCCGTGATCGGTGATTCAGGATGATCGATCGACGCCAACGATTCCGCATGATGGAAAAACGCACCCGACCGCATGTGATGCAGCGTGTTGGTGCCGACCCAATTGCCTTGTTGGTCGGTGTAGAACATCTGGCCATCCGCGTTCGCTCCCAACCCTGATGGCGATCGCATGCCGGCACAGACCGGAATCATCTCTCCATCGGCAGTGACTTTCATTCCCCAACCACGCCACAGGCCTTGCCGGTAGCCAAGCGTCTTGTTTTCAACGGTTCGCGTCAGCTGATCTCCCTTCAATCCCAAACCGATGTTCAACGTGATCCATAAATTGCCTTCGTGATCCAGCTTGGGTCCGTAGGCATATTCATGGTAATGCCCCGTCACGCCCCAACCTTTAGCGACGGTCAAATACTCGTCCGCAACGTGATCTCCATCGCGATCACGAATCCGAGTCAACTCGGATCGCTGAGTCACATAAAAAGAATCGTTGTGCCACAGTAACCCGAGCGGTTCATGCAGCGCCGAGGCAAACTTTTCATATTTCACATTGCTGGGCGGATCGTCATAGACGCCGTCCATCATCCAAATTTCACCCTTGCGAATCGCAACGGCAATTCGCGAATCGTCCATGACGGTTAAGCCACTGACCTCCAGCACCAAACCTTCGGGTGCCGGTTGCCAATTCGCCGACCGCGAATCACTCGCTTCGGCAACCTCGATGGAAACGAGGCGGTAGTAATCACTTTCGTCCGCTGCGTTTATCGTTTGGGGTGTCACCAGGGACGCCCCCAGCGCCAGCACGCATGTAATCCAAAGCACGCGAACTACCATGAATAGTTAACCTCGATTTTAAAGGGAAATTCGCGTACGGGGACACGCCACTCGGTCACATCATCACCCTCGTAAACGTGAGCGTCACGTGCAAGCGATGGCGGCACGGCAATCGTTAAGCCAGCTTCGTTCTTCATCGTGTGGTCATCGATTCGGGTTAGTCGATCACCTTGATGAAAACGCAACCAAAGCGGAGCGGCACTCGCGTTCGCTTCCGCATCGATAGGCGTCAGCGTGATCGTCCGTCGCAGCCCTGGTTTGTGATGCGTTTCCGATGGCTCGTCCGCAGCCAAAGGCTCGATATGATCGGTGACCTCCACTCCGGCATAGCGGTACAGGAATTTGGGCGATCCATCGGCATCGATTCGGTAGCCGCCAAACCGCACTTCCGTCGACGATGGCCAAGGCTCGTTTGCTTGATTCAATTTGGCAAAGGATGATCCTTCAGGAAACTCGACAACCTCGTTCCCAAGTGGCTCCGCTGGTGGTGCAGAGCGAACAAACCAAGTTCCTTGAGCATCAAGGAACCGCCCACGCCACATCGTCGCCAGACGAACTTGTTCGGCATCAAAGGCAAAGTGGACCTGTTCCGGAAAGCCGACTGCGATCGCGTGCGTTCCGGCTCTTGGCATGAACGTCCGCAAGATCGACGGGCGATCCGTCGGGGAAAGCTCGTAATTTTCGGCTCGCGATGCTTCAATCTTGCTTGGCAGGGAATGCTTTGGCAATGCGTTTAAATAGGCCCACATCGCTGCGATTTGCCGTTTCGGATCGCCATCAAGCAGATCGGGTCTCGGGCTTTTGCCATCGACAAAAAACGTCGGCATCCTTGTCCGTTCTTTGACATTGCCCGGATTCAGCAGGAACGTTTCGAACCATGCAGGACGAATCCGAGAATGAATCTTGCTCAGATCAACGCCCGTCACTCCGGGCAACGCATTGCCACCAAACGTATGACACTGAACGCAACCGATGTCCATCAACTCGCGTCCCGCTTCGGCCAAGTCTTTGGTGTCACCAAACACCCGCGTCGCGTCGGCAGTATTGGCATCGTCGACTTCGGCGAACAGTTCTGGCAAAGCGCGAGCAACCTCCTGCGAGAATCGCGGCATCTGGATTTGCATGTAGGGACGGATCGCAGGCGTTTTACCCGAGACGACGTTGGTAAGGTGAGTGGAGATCAGTTTTGCACCGACGCCGGTCAGCGGAGGCGGCAAGCGGCCCTCGTCACCTAAATCGATGTGCCCCGCGGTTTCGAAATAGGCTTTCCGATAGCGTCCGATCCCTCCGAGTTCGTCTCGATGGTGGCACCCGTAACAATTCGCGGCCAACAAGATGCCATCAAGTTGTTGTGTTGCTGAAACCGTCTGCCCCGACTTGGCATTCGCGATCGCTTTGGCGATGGCGTCTCGCTGCATCGAGTCGAGCGGGTACTGTACAGGGCGTTGCGGCGAATCTCCCAAACAACCATTTGCGGATTCCGCATTGACCGCCAATAACGGCATCACACTTGGCAAATCCGTTTTGATGGACAAGTCATGACAAGCGGCGCAGTTCAATTCGATGAACCATTCGCGCCCTTGCTGAACCAGGGCTGGATCGTTCGCGGATTCGCCGATCGATTGATCGACGGACGCTTGCTTGCCGACGGAATGTTTATTCGATGAATACGCAGTTAGCAAATATTCGGCTAAGTCCGCGGACTCGTTGCTCGATAGTTTGAAATCGGGCATCCGCAACGCAGGCCGCGTGTGTGCTGGATCGTGCAAGAAATGAGCCAACGATTTGCGACTGTACTTGGCCGCCAGATCTCCGAGTGGAATCGATTCGACTCGCCGTGCCGCAGCAGCCAACCCCATGTCAGCGAGTTCTTCGGGGTCAAGCTCTTCTAACAAGGCATCGACCGGCGATGTGATTGCCCCGGTCACAACATAGTCAACGTCGCTGGAATGGCAGGCGACACAGCCGCGTGTGTGAAAGATCTCGCTACCACGATCCGCATCACCACGTTTCCAAAACTCGAACATCACCGGATTCGCCCCGGTCGCTTTGATTTCGGGATACTCGGCACGCTCAGTTTCGACAAGGAAAGCTGCAATCGCGGTGCTGATCTCACGTCGCTGCTGTGGCGAACGATTACCCAGTAAATCGGGCATCGTCGTCCCCGGTTTGACCTGATGTGGCGAAGCAATGAAATCAGCCAGCCAAGCCTGCGAGTAACGAATCCCCGCACTGTGCAGTCGTGGACCTCGCTTCGGCTCAATCGCTGCCGCGGTGTTTTTGCCTGCGGCGGCATCGCCTCTTGCGTGACACGCCGCGCAGCTCAACTCGCCGAGCAACAAGCGTCCGCCGTCGACGGCATCGATATCTCCATGCCGCGCGAATCGATCGAACCCCGCCACCACAGGCGGAGCCGATGAATCATGGAGGGACGCCGAATCAGAACGCAATTCTTCCGCCGCCGCGACTGCAGTCCATGCGACGGTGGCAACCCATAGGCCAGCAATCAGGTATCTCATCAAACTACCACGACGCCATCGCGTGCTTTGACCAACAAATCGATCCACGGTCCTAGGTAGTGACCGTTGTCATGAAACGTCCGGCCGCTAACCAAATTGCCATCGACCACACAGGCTTCGTCAACAAATGTGCCGCCACAAACCTCGAGGTCGAATTTGCACTTGGGAACGGTCGCCATGCGGCGGCCGCGAACGCAATCGGCATAGGCGGGAATCTCGACGCCGTGACACACCGATGCGATCGGCTTGTTGGTGGCAAAGAAATGCTTGGTGATCCGCACCAGATCTTTGTCGTAGCGAATGTATTCCGGTGCCCGTCCGCCCGAAAACATGATCCCGGCATACTCTTCTTCGTTGACTTCACTGAACGGCACGTCGCAATCGATCGTATAGCCTTCCCATTCTTTGGTGATCGTCCATCCCGCTTTGACTTCGTGCATCACCATTTGGTAACGCCGTTTCTCGGGAGCTGTGACCACGGGTTGGAATCCCGCTTCTTGCAAACGGTAATACGGGTACATGGTGTCCAGCGTTTCGCTAGCGTCACCAATCACAATCAATACTTTTTCCATGGTCATTTCTAGACTTTGAAAGAGAAGAAAGGGGTCGAGGGGTTTGCGGGTTATTTACAGCGATGCCAAGTAATCGCGAGCCTGGTTCACATCCGCGGTGACGGCGGCGGTCGTGTCGGC
>NZ_JBFHFD010000364.1:0-8660 GCF_041583735.1 Novipirellula sp. | reverse complement strand
GTCCAGCATGATCGGAGGCTTGACATGAACCCTTACCTTGCCACCGGGCTGCGGATTTTTGGCTACTTCGTCTTCTTTGTCCTGCTGTTATTGGTCCTGCCGACACCGGTTAGCGTTTTATTCGCGACGTTAGTGATCGTGGGCTTTGAAGATTTTCGGCGGCGTCGCTGGCAACACGCCACTCGCACGTTCAATGAGATGATCTGTTCGATCCAGCGGCATGATGGTCATATAGAGAACGTGGTGGCTGCGTTTTCACGATCGGGGCCTTTGCGAAACCAATGTCGTCAATATCTGTACCGACTGCGCGCGGGGGAGGATCCGGTTCACGCGGCCGAAGCATCCGGCGTGTCGCTGTTCTTTTCCACCGCAATTGCTTTGCGAACCATTCGCAAACCCGATTCCAAAGCGAAGCGAACGACACGCGATTCACACGACCGCTGGGTCCAGCACTGCGACGAACTGTCGGATATTGATTCCGGTGAAATTCCGGCGTACGGTCAATTCATTTATCTGATCACCGTCGGATTGATGGTCTATCTCTGTTTGACGTTCTTAGCGTTATTCATCACACCGACCCTCGAGAAAATGCTGGAAGAATTTAGTTTCAGCTCGCGAGGTTCGAGGGTTCTGCTAACCAATTTTGCATCCGGTTGGGTACTGGTTGGTTTAGTGATCCTGTGTGGCATGATTGTTCCTGCACTCAGTCGCGGACGGATTTTTGGATTGCGGTTGCCGCAGTGGGTTCCGATGCTGCCCCATCGGGCGAATCGAAAAGCCGAAGTGCTCAATGGCTTCGCGGACGCGATTGACGCGGGCATGCCGCTGGACCAGGCGATTCGTATTGGTCATTCGATCTCGCGTTGGGCGTCACAGCGTAATGAGATGCACCAAGCCTTTGTGCGACTTGAATTTGGTCACTCAATCGCGGCGGTGATGCAGCAAGCGAAATGGTTGACGGCAACCGAAGCCAAATGGATTGAAGGCGCATCGCCTGAACGGATGAGCGAATTATTGCGTTCCATTGCCGATCAAAGCGTACGCAATGCCAACGCCAACAGCCGTTGGTTGCTGGGGATCTTTTTCCCCGTTGTGATTGTGATTTTGGGACTGCTCGTTCTTGCATACGCGGCTGGATTGTTCGCATCGTTGTCGGAGATCATCAATGGGCTCAGCTAGTCATCGCCATGCTCGACGCCGCGGCAGTCTAATTGTGGAAGCGGCGATTTGTTTCGTCTTGCTCGCTACAGCCGTGGTGGCATTGATGAAGTTGGCGCAAAGCAGTGCGGTGCTGTCCAAACAAGCGGACCAGCGACTGGTGGCGACGCTTGCTGCCGAAAACACGCTCGAGCGTTTGCGGAACGTCACTGCGAACGAATTGGATTCGAGTGCTGACGAAATCGCGGCGGCGATCGCCGAACGAACGAAATGTGACGTTAAGGTGACGGTCAACGATTTTCAGTCGCAATCGCGGTCTGGAACGCATCTTCGTATCGAAGCGACCTGTTCACCCGACGTGCATGTCACCCTTCACGATTGGCGGTTGGATGATGATAAGTAAAATAAACCAATCGTCCCGTGACCCCCGTTATGGCGTCACATTGATCGAAGTCATTGGAACGCTTTCAGTGTTGCTTGCGATCGGAATTTCCTCCGCTACGATCATGTCGTCGGTCACCAAGATCGGCCGGCGAGGAAATGCCTCGGTTCAACAGCGGAATGCGATCCAGCGATTTGCTACCCAATTGCGGACGGATGTGCATCAAGCCAACGAATTGCCGTCATCGACCGAAGAAACGTGGCCGCTGCAATTGATTGGAAGTGATTTCGAAGTGCGGTACCAGTGGAATGCCGAACAAGGATCATTGAGGCGAACGAGGTTGGAATCGGGTCAGGTAAAAAGTGTCGAGTCGTTTGAGATCGGAAAAGAACGAAACGCCGCACTGCGAATCCGCGAGAGCCAAGTGACGGTCGTCATCGATACCGAATCGGCGTCGCATCCGTTCATGGTCGAGGCGGTTCATCGGCAGCCCGCTTTCGAGGCACCAGCTCCAGAGACGCCTGCTCCAGAGACGCCCAATCCGGATAAGGCTGAACAATGAGTGAAAATAGAAAACGTAAGAAGCAAGCTCGCCGAGGCGCCGCATTCCTGTTGCTGGTCGTCGTCGTGCTGATGGTGGTGGTCGAGGCGACTCGGACGATGTTGGTCGGCGAGTTTTCGCTGCGAAAATCAGAGGTCCAGCGAACTCGAGTTCGTACGATGATCGCCGCAATCGATGCGGTCAGCATGTTACAGAAAGAAACCATCGAACTGCCTCTCGATGAAGCAAATCAAGAACGGATCGTCGTCACGTCCGACGGAGATCAACGCGTCATCGCACGCTGGATGCGGGGCGATCATGTGGTTGATCAAATTACAAGACAGCAGCCAGTATCGGAGTCCGAAAATGACACAACCAAGTAGCGGAACACGTCAAGCGTTTCGAGGATTATCGTTTCCATCAACTGGCCCGAAAGTCGCCGCGACTTTCGCTACCTCTCTGCGGCGATTGGCACGTGGTTTTACCCTCGTCGAGTTGTTGGTCGTGATCGCAATCATCGGCGTGTTGGTGGGATTGGCACTTCCTGCGATGCAAAACATGCGTGAACTGTCGCGGCGAACGGCGTGTCAGCAAAACTTGACTCAGCTGTCGCTTGCCTTGTCGTCTTATTCGCTTCGCAATGTTCACTACCCGATGGGCACGGTCAATCCCAGCGGGCCGATCCAAAACGAACCAGTCGGGTATCACCACAATTGGGTCGGCGGATTACTGCCAATGTTAGACGCACAGAGCGTGTACGAAGCAATCGATCGCAGCAAGAGCGTTTATGCACCAGCGAATGCCGAGGTGCGAAGTTTGTCGCTTCCGATGCTGCAATGTCCGTCGCAATCGGGAATGCGAGAAAACACGAGCTGCTATGCCGGGATTCACGCTTCGACCGAAACGCCAATCGACGAAGACAACGACGGAGTGTTATTTTTGAACGTGCCAGTGTTGGATTCCGATATCACCGACGGTTTGGCCTACACCGCGTTTGTCGGTGAAAAGCTTTCTCGGTTCGAAGAGGATTTGGGCTGGATCAGCGGTACACGTTCGAGTCTTCGCAACACGGGACATGCGATCAACGCGGAGCTCGCTCGGATTCGCGGTCCTCAGGGGCCTGAACAAGAGGTCTCGCCGACCTACGTGGGCGGGATTGCCAGCGATCATCCCAACGGAGCGAATGTGTTACTGGGCAACGGCAGCTATCGGTTTTGCAATCCATCGATGGACGCCACGATTTTGAAACAGCTCGGTTCGCGTGCCGATGGCGAGATTCCGAGTGAGTGGAAATCGGATGAGCCGTATGCTGATTCGGAATCGAGCGAGACAACCAACGAGGTTTCCGAATGACATCATCGAGCTGGTTGCCGCTGAATCTCGCCACGGTGTGCGTCGGCAAACATCGTCTTGACAATGCACGTCGTGGCGGTTTTACGACGGTGGAGTTGTTCGGCGTGTTGTTGATCATCACCGTGTTGATTTGGATGTTACTGCCCGCGGTGCAAGCAGCTCGTGAGCAGGCACGGCGAACCAGTTGCGCGAATAACCTGATGCAAATTGGCTTGGGCGTCCAGGTGTATCATGAAGCGTTCGCACAGTTTCCGGTCCAGTTATCGGGGACGGACGGCAATGTTGTGGCGGGGAAAGATAATGATCGTCGACTCAGCATTTTTGTGGGGCTACTGCCCTTTCTGGGCCACAACGCCGCCTGGGATGAAATCCATACGACACGCGATATTGATGATTCTTTTTACTACTCGATGGGCATGGATTCATCCGATTGGGACTTCGAGGAGTTGATCGAGGAGGAAGATGGCGAGGGTCAGGCGTCGGATGAGTCGCCACAACCGTGGGTCGCAGGCGGTCCGGAACCGTTCGTCGAGACTTACGAACCTTGGCAATGGGAATTTTCACTTTATCGATGTCCAAGTGACCCGGGGATGGGGCGGCCTTCGTTTGGACGGACCAACTACGCCGCCTGTTTTGGCGATGGCATGATGGCCGCAGACTCGGGCCCCTTCAAAGAAGTCAACGGCGTATTCGTTTACGACGAAACGTTGGCCGAGCAGACCGACGCGGCGATGCGAGGCGTCTTTGTGCCACGCGTGGTGACGCGACTGAATGATGTCACCGATGGATTGTCCAACACGATCTTGCTGGGGGAAATGGCCACCGATCTTGGTGACCGAGATAATCGGACAAATCCGATCGCGGGGCCGGGATTGGAACTGCGTGATCATCCGAATTGGGCTCGCGATCACGCGAAACTGATCGATCCCCAGCGACCGCGGTTCTGGGCGGTTGAAGAAGTTTCCAGTGAGCTTGGATTGGCCAGCGATGCAGGGCGAGGGTTTCGTTGGGCCGATGGGATGCCATTGTATTCCGGTTTCAATACCATTCTGCCACCCAATCGCGAGATCACCCTACAGCAAAATCATGACGACAGTTGGGGTGTGTTGACGGCAAGCAGTCGGCATCAAAGTGGGGTGCATGTCTGTTTTGCTGACGGCAGCGTGCGGTTCATCACCGACAGTATCGACGCGGGAGACACCCGTCGCAGTTCGGTTTATCCGGGAAGCCCCAATCCGGCTGGCAGCAAGAGTCCGTACGGATTGTGGGGCGCGCTCGGAACACGTTCCAGTAGCGAGCTGAACCCGTTGCCCCCGCGTCCTTGAATCCCGTCGCGAAAGTCGCCAGGTGTTCCGGCCTACAGTCCGTCCAGTGCGACGCCGCCGGTGTGATGGGCGAGTTTGATCAGGTCGTCGTTGCGTTCTTCGACCACGAACACGTGCAACATGATGCCTTTTAATTCATCCGGACGGACGTTAATGCCGTGGTCGCCATCGGTCACGATGATCAATTCAGGCTGCTCGGATTCTTGGTCATCGACCAAATTTTTGATGCGTTTGATACCTTCACGCAGCGCCAAATTGATGTCCGTATCATCGCCGGTAAAGAACTCGTAATGCATTCGCCGGATCTCTTCACGGGCCTCGGCAACTTCGCGGACGATGACCTCTTCATGAACAACGGAATCAAAAAAACTGTACCCCAGGATCGCTTCGCGTCGACCCACCGCTCGCAGACGGTTCAGCAAGATGGCGAGTAACTTGTAAATCCGCTCGCCTTGCTGCATCGATTTGGATCGGTCGAGCATAGCATAAAAAAACTGTTTCTTGTCGCTGCGTTTGATCTTCTCACGCACCATAAAGCTTTTTGTTGCCAAGCGATAACGAAAGTATTTTGGGGCCGCCACTTTTAATGCCCAGGCGGCCGGGGCCAATTTCGGCAGCTCATCATAGGACTGCATCATCCGCATTCGCGTTTGATCTCCATCGACCGCCGGCGTCATTTTTTTCTCAAAACGCGGTTGAAATGCTACGTATTCGTTGGCAATCCGCGAGATTCGCAGCAGCGCTTCCATGCCAGGTTCCGCCAGCAATCGCGAGGCGACATCGAGCCGGCGAACCGACAGCGGGTGCGTTTCCTTCTTTTCGGTTTCTCGCCGGACGCCACCAAAACAATCGGCAAACAACGATGCGATCTTGCCACGCGTGTCAATGTTTTCGACCAATGCGATCGACGAAATACCACGGTCACGTGACATTTGTTCGTGGTCGATTTTGTCAGCGGATTTCAACATGCTCTCGTCCGGCAAACATTCAAGCAATTCGACCTCGTCCGCCTCCAATCCGCCAACCTGTTTTAATGCCCAATTGATTTGCCATGTGATCGTGTCAGGCGGAATGCCTTGGGCGATCGAACGTTTGGCGGTTGCGATGATGGCAATGTTCGCAATCGCCCGGTCGACGTCGGTACGTCCCTTGATATGCTCGAAATCGACCTCACGTAGCGCTTGAGCAAGTTGCAGATACAAATCCACATCCCGCGCCGACCAACTGAATACTTCATCGATCCACGTCGTCAACTTCCACATCCGCATGCGATAGGTCAGCCGAACGCGTCGCTCAATTTCATTTGCACCGGCTAGGCGTCCTTCGTCGACCAAGTGCACTCCGTCCCAAATAATCGGCACATGAACGTGCCCCATTCCGATTGCATCAAGTTTCTTGACCACCTCGGCGGTATTGATTTGTTGACGTCGTTCACTCGATTCGGGATAGGTGATGTGCGTGTGGAAACGAATGAAGTCTCGAAACTTGCGAGCGACATGAACTTGGCTCATCGACTATCTCCCCGCCTCGATTTCCGCAGCGACCTCGTCGACCGCTTCTTCGGAGCGTTTCTTCCATTTGATCAGCATCGGGTCCGAGACATCGATGCTGAACAATTCATGTTTCAGTGCGTCCATGGTGCTCATTAAATCGACCATATCCGCGATCGCTTCGTCATTAACGTCGCCGCGAGCTTCGTCATCGAGATCTTTGGCGGAGGCGAATTTGAGATTGATGTCTTGCATTTTGCCACGCAGTTGTCGGGCACGTTCGTCGATGTCGCTGAGCAGCACCTCCACGCCGCCTTCGCGTAACGCCGAGCGGATCAGCGATTCAACGTCCTTCTTGTAGGACTCCATTCCTTGCACGTTGCGGATCGTCAGAATGTCATCGACGATCATCTTTTTTCGCTGATGACGTCCGACGCTGTTGGCTGCCAAACGCAGACCACCCAGGGCGATTCGAGGCGAAATTTGAAAACCACTTTCTCGATCGTCGTTCAAGTTTGCGATCACATGCGCATAGATGCGGTTAAGTTTGCGTCGGTCCGGCCCGGCATCGGGATTGGTTTTGCTGAACAAGGCCTCGTAGTCCGCTTGGTCATAGGAAGGCCAGCGGACTTCGAGTTGCAGCGGAAATCGTTCCAACAATGCCTTGACCGCATCGCTGTCCTTGGCAAATTGACGAGGGTCTTTGTTCGTGCATGCTACAATCGCCTGAGACCGCATCGGAACTGACTTGTTGCCGTTCATGAAAACGCGCCGTGTCAGCACATCTGTCAGCGGCAGCAGTGCTTGAGACGACGCGTCAAGAATCTCTTCCAAGATGACGACTTCGAACGGCAGGAACGAACGATCGGTGTCGTATTCGAGGCACTCGTCCAGCTTGGCGATGTTGGGGCCGCCCCACAAACGGTCTTCGGTCATCCCCTCGCCAAACGACTGCAAGAAGATCTCGTTTTCGAGGTACCCCAATTTCTTCAGCGCCGTCATCACCATGTCGGATTTGCCATGACCGCCGGGGCCCCACAGCAGCACATTGCAAGGCTGGAAAAACGCATGCGTCAACACTTGAACGATCTCGTCACAGTGGATAAAGCGTGACGACAAACTGTCGGCAATAAGTGCAGGGATTTCGGTTCGCGGGGTTTTCAGCGGACCCGCATCGTTGTGGGAAAAGTCGGCGTCGGTCAGGCGGATGCTAATTTTTTCGTCAGGCAATTGCCGCTCAATCCGCCGCTCCAGATCTGCCGTATAGGATTGCATTCCCTGGACAAATCGAATGCTCTGAAATGCTTCGGGGGTGATCGTCATGTCGCCGTGGATCTTGGCTGCGTTGCTAACGACTTCGAGTGATTGGATCGCCATCCGAGGCGACATGATGAACGTTTTCTCTTCGTTGAGTCCCGCGATCACTTTGGACAGCATCGTTTGTAATTGCTTGCCACCCATGCTCGAACCACGTCGCACCTTGGCAAACAATTCGCGGTAATGTTTGGCTTCGTAGCCGGGCCAGCGGACTTCTTTTTGCAACAGAAAGCGTTCCATCAGCGCTTGCACCGCATCGCTACCTTCGGCAAACTCGCGTGGGTCTTTGTTGGTGCACGCGATCACGACCTTGGCTGACATCTCGACACGCTCGGTGCCGTTCATGAATGCGCGACGGGTCAAGACGTCCTTCAGCGGCAACAGGGCTTGTGCCGGAGCGTCAAACAGTTCTTCGAAGATGACGACTTTGTATTGCGGCGCCAAAAACGAGCGTGTTGTGTCATAACGGACACAGGTGTCAAGCGATGCCATGTCGGGGCCGCCCCACAACCGGTCCTCGCTCATCCCTTCGCCAAACGATTGGATAAAGATCTCTTCGTCACGCAGCCCGAGTGCGCGAAGCGCGGTGACCGCCATTTCCGATTTGCCGTGCCCCCCAGGCCCCCAGAGCAGCACGTTGCATGGTTCATAGCAGGCCGCCGACAACAGGTCCGCGATCACGTCACAGAACACGAACCGTTTACGCAGTGCGGCCTGGATCGTCGGCAAGATGTCTTTGCGAGGGGTAGGCAACCATGCCCATTCGTTTGCGGCCAAGGCGAGAACGCTCCGAAAGAAAAGAGAGTTGGTTTCGAGACACCACGTTGCGGTGCATCAAAGTCTACCGAATCTCAACCGCGCCGGGGCACTGCGTAATGTGGGATAGGCTTCTAGCCTGTCGAGAGTGCTTATGACAGGCTGGAAGCCTATCCCACATGATCGCGGATCGATCAACACACGGGGGGCCACTATTTGGCGGTTTCGGTGAATCGTGATTCACGCAGCACGGTGACCTTGATTTCGCCAGGATAGGTCAGCTCTTTCTCGAACGCTTTGGCGATGTTGCGACAAATCGTGGCGGCCTCTTCATCGCT
>NZ_JBFHFD010000363.1:0-8682 GCF_041583735.1 Novipirellula sp. | reverse complement strand
GCCCCCAGCCCGATCAAACTTTGCGTCACCACGGTGGGCATCACAAACACGGCGAGCCCGATCAACATCCCGATCGTGGCGAGCCCAAAACCGTAATGCCATCCGTAGGTCTCGCCGACGTAGCCGCACAACAACGGACTCATTGCGGCACCAAGATTGATGCCCATGTAAAAGATCGTGAAACCGCCGTCGCGTTTACCGCTGCCCTTGGGGTACAGCGATCCGACGATCGTTGAAATGTTGGGCTTAAAGAAACCGTTACCGACAATCAACAGCGACAACGCGATGAAAAACGGCCACTGTGCTTCGTAGGTCATCAACAAGTGGCCGGCGGCCATCAACACGCCACCCAAGATCACAGCGCGGCGTTGTCCTAACACGCGGTCGGCCAACAAGCCGCCGAAAAACGGCGTCATATAGACCAGCGCGGTGTAGGCACCATAGACCGTATAGGCTTGTTCATCCCCATATTTCAGGAACCCCTTGATCATGTACAGGACCAATAGGGCGCGCATGCCGTAGTAGGAAAATCGTTCCCACATCTCGGCAAAGAACAGCGTGTACAACCCTGTCGGGTGCCCAAATAAAGTGGATTGGCCGTCGTGCAGGTCGGCATCCGAACGCGTGGGGTTTACAGAATCGTCAACGCTCATCGTGAATTCAAATTCGGGAAATGCAGGTTCGAGGACAGGTTAAGATGCCGAAGCAACATGGATGAAGTTGGGGAGTGGGAGTCGTTGTGTTCAGCCTTTGGCCACTTCGGGGGCACCCACAAGCGAGGGACCTTTGCCGTCGTGATAATAGACTCGGTTGCGGCCAATGTTTTTCGCAGCGTAAAGCGCCTCATCGGCCCGTCGCACCACAGGGCTGGCGACGAGGTCATCGCGAGGCTCACTGACCCCGACGCTGATCGTGACGGACAAGGGTTTGCCGCCCAAATCGATTTGGTGCGACGCCATCGTTTTGCGAACCTTGTTCATTTTGTCCGCAGCGATTTGCAGCGGACCGTTCATCAAGATCGCGAACTCTTCGCCACCAAAACGGGCGACAATGATGGCGTCATCAAGTTCTAAACGCAGCAGCTTGGCGACTTGCTGAAGCACTTGGTCGCCGACTTGATGCCCGTGCGTGTCGTTAAAGTTTTTGAAGTGATCGATGTCGATCAGGGCCAAGGCAAACGAGCGGCCCCCCTTGCGAAACGTTGCGAACGTTTCATCAAGCTTTTGGTCGAATGCACGACGGTTGTGCAATCCGGTCAAAGCGTCGGTGCGAGCTTCGGTGAGATAGCTCTCGATCTGCTTGGTTTGTTTATCGAGCTGGCGTTCGGCCGATTCCAGCCGAGTCTGCAACTGCTCGTTGCTCTCCATGATCTGTTTCAATAACGCGATCACTTTGGGAGCCGCTTGAGTGGTCTGGGCATCCACCCGCACCTCGTTGCTCAATTCTCCCAATCGCGTTTGATACTGCGAAACGCTGCCAGAGTATTCGTTTGTCCAGGCTCCGAGCTCTTGCAGCATTTGCAGGACGCGTTCGCGTTCGTCTTGAGACATCGCTACCCCCGCGGCTTGGTTATGTTTGCGTCCGAACCGGTACCCTAGCGTTAGCCCCACGGCCAGCAGCACCAGGCCTGAGGCAATACCCACCATCGTTGGGACAAGGTTTCCCTGCAATAGTTCTTCGTTGATAACCGTTTGCCCAATAATAATTAACGAGGAAGTGCACCGAGCGGGATGGCTAATAGTGGACCGGGTCGCCAGCGGGGTTCGAGGCCAATTGCTCTCCACGAGCGATCACAACCAACCCGCTTTCGGTGACGGTAAAACCGCGAGCCTCATCGGCCGCACGATCATACCCGATTTCCGTTTCTGCTGGGATGCGGACGCCTTTATCGACGATAACACGGCGTAAACGACAGCGACGCCCAACTTCGACCCCTTCGAACAAGATACTGTCTTCGACGTGGGCATAGCTGTTGATCCGGACGTTGGGACCGACGATGCTGCGTGCCACACTGCCGCCGCTAACAATCGCTCCTTGGCAAACCAACGAGTCGAGAGCTTCGCCGCGTCGCGAGGAATGGCCTTCGCTGCCGAAGACAAATTTCGGTGGCGGCAGCATCGGCTGAAACGAGCGAATCGGCCAATGTTGGTCATACAGATTCAATTGCGGATCGACGCCGACCAAGTCCATATTCGCTTCGTAATACGCGTCGATGGTACCGACGTCACGCCAATAGGCATCGCGTTTTCGATTCTCGTCCAAGAACGGAAAGGCATAAACGCCATGCTTTTCGATCGCCGCAGGGATGATGTTCTTGCCGAAGTCGTGATCGCTTTCGGTCCGAGTTGCATCATCACAGAGCTGTTCAAACAGGAACCGCGCGTTGAAGACGTAGATACCCATCGATGCCAGACAGACATCGGGATCGTCGGGGGTCGGCATCGGATCGGCCGGTTTTTCTTGGAATCCGGTCAAGCGGTTATCCAAGTCGACCTGCATCACCCCGAATTGCCTCGCTTCATCACGGCTGACCCGCAGGGCGCCGATCGTGATATCCGCCCCCATTTTGCGATGGAAATCGACCATCGGCTTGTAGTTCATCTTGTAGATATGGTCGCCCGCCAAGATCACGACGTCTTTGGGCTGTTCGCTCTCGATCGCGTAGATGTTTTGATAGACGGCATCGGCGGTGCCTTGATACCAATTATTGTCGATCCGCTGTTGCGGCGGGACGACGTCGATAAACTCGCCCAATTCGCGGCAAAAATAATTCCGCCAGGAAAGGTTGATGTGCCGATCGAGCGACTGGGCCTTGTACTGCGTCAACAACAGCATGCGTCGCATCCCGCTGTTCAGTGCATTGCTGAGAACAAAGTCAATAATCCGATACAGGCCTCCGAAGGGGACTGCAGGCTTGGCCCGGTCTCGCGTCAAAGGTTCCAGACGCGAACCCCGCCCCCCGGCCAAAATGACCGTCAATGTATCTCGCATACGATTTTATTAGCTCCTTGCTTGCTTTGGATCGCCCGGTAGATCGATCGCCGGTGAACCGATCGATAGCGTACCAGATTAGCCGCTGGAAATGTCTAGCCCCGGAGCGTGAATGAGCGCATTTTTGGCCTACGGTTTGCTCCGATTACGCGGGTTCTCGGGCACGCTGTCGCATCGGCAGACCACGGTGGTTTCAATCTAGGCAGACTTCGCCAAGTTTGCGGTCTGCCGGGTAGGTTTTACCGCTCTTTGGCCGCCGCGGCACCACGCGACTCAGCAGCCTCCTAGCGCGCTCATCACACTTGCGGCACGCCGCGAAGTGTGATGCCGCTACACTCCAGAGACGCCACATCGCTGGGGGATGCAGCGAGGCTCGCTACAATGAGGGTTGGTGCGGCGATCTCGCTTGGGTAAAGATAAGTGGGGCAAGGACAGTTTTTTTAGATTCGATTCGTTGGGAGTCACCGTGATGGATAATTTGTGGAAGCGTGTAAGCGCCGTGTTGGCGGCGATGTTGTTTGGTTCGCTGTTGACCGGTGCCGTGCTGAGCTTGCCTGAGTCGCTGCACCGCGATAGCCTCGCTCAAGACCAATCGCGGGTACCGATGCAAGGCCAACATCTCGACACCGCGCAGGATCTGTCGCTTTCGTTTCGCAACGTTGCCGAAGCTTTGCGGCCAAGTGTCGTCAGCATCAGCACCAAGCAAACACAAATTGTCGGGGGCCGGCAAAACCAGCGACGCGCGTTACCGCCCGGCTTCGAAGACTTTTTCGGTTATCAACCTCAAGCTCCTCAGCGGCGTGAATCCGAAGGGATGGGCAGCGGCGTGATCGTCCGCAAAGACGGCTACATCCTGACCAACAATCATGTCGTCGAAGGCGCCGACGAAATCAAAGTCCAACTGAACGACGGACGCATTGTTCAAGGAAAAATGGTCGGCACCGATCCACAAACTGACTTGGCGGTGATCAAGGTCGATTTGGATGGACTGCAACCCGTACTGCTAGGCAGCTCGGACGACATCCGGGTTGGCGATTGGGCCTTGGCGATCGGCAGCCCGTTTGGCTTGGAGCAAACGGTCACTGCAGGAATCATCAGCGGAAAGAACCGAGTGCAAGGGATTGTCGACGATGGAAACGGCTTCGAAGACTTCCTGCAAACGGATGCTGCGATTAACCCAGGCAACTCGGGCGGCCCCTTGGTCAACCTGCGAGGCGAATTAGTGGGGATCAACACGGCGATCCTGTCACGCAGTGGTGCAAGTGCTGGGATCGGGTTTGCCATCCCTGTCTCGTTAGCCAAACCGGTGCTCGAATCGATCATCGAATCAGGCCAAGTGCGACGTGGCTTCCTGGGAGCCCAGGTGGTCGATGTGACTCCCGAGAGCGTTAAAAAGTACAACCTCTCGGTGAACTCAGGTGCATTGATCGGTGGACTGCTCGAGAACCAACCGGCAGCGAAAGCAGGCCTGCAACCCGGCGACGTGGTCACTAAGTTGGATGGCCGACCGGTGCGATCGGGAACGCAACTGCGAAACTATATCGCCAGCCGTCCACCAGGCGCCGCCGTGGTCATGGAAATCATCCGCAATCAAAACACATCCCAAGTCACCGTGAACTTGCAGGAACGAACGGACGAGGCGATGGCAATGTTTGGCGCGGGATCGCTGTTTGGCGCCGAACTGATTCCTGTGACTCCGGAAACCGCCAAACAATACGGCTACGAAGGACTGCGAAGCGGTTTGATTGTGGCGAGTGTCGAGGACGGCAGCATTGCCGCCCAGGGCGAATTGCAGGTAGGCGACGTGATTGAATCGGCAGCGAACATCCAAGTATCCTCGGTCGATCAATTGTCACTGATCTTGGACGAATCACAAAAACAACGGCAACCGTTACGATTGGTAGTCCGGCGTGGCAACGCCCGAATGCTGTTGGTCGTCCGCTAAAAACACGGCCGATTCAGCTCAAGGTAGTGGATGAGGCAACGAATCCCGCAGCATCCCCGCTTTCGCAAGAGAGGGGATTCGTAGCCTGATCGCCCGCTGCGGATCGTGCCGGAGAACGATGGGCTTCGCCCATCAATGGCGAGGGACTCGTTGCCTCGTCCACTACAGTTGCGAGGGACTCGTTGCCTCGTCCACTACGGTTGTGGTGGGGATTGGTGAACTCTTCCAACAACTCTCTTGCATGCGTTGGATTTCAGACGGATTCTCGGTTGTTGATTTTGCGTAAAACGGTACATTCGTAAGGATGACTGCTACTGCAAAACCGCTGCCGACCATCCGTCAATTACCCCCCAATCTCGTCAACAAGATCGCTGCGGGCGAAGTGATCGAGCGACCAGCTTCGGTCGTAAAAGAGTTACTGGAAAACAGTGTCGACGCAGGCGCCTTTCGCGTCGAGGTGACGATCAATGGCGGCGGCACCGAACTGATCCGCATCAGCGACGATGGTTGCGGAATGACGACAGAGCAGTTGCCGCTTGCCGTGGCCAGCCATGCGACCAGCAAATTGCCCGACGAGGAGGCCTTATTTCACGTCCACACCCTGGGGTTCCGCGGCGAAGCATTGGCGTCGATCGGCAGTGTTTCGCAATTGACGATTCGCAGCCGCACTGTCGCCGACGACTGCGGATCGGAAATCAATGTTCGCGGGGGTGTGATCGAATCGCCGACGCCCTGCGGATGCCCGGTCGGGACAGTGATGGAAATTCGCAATCTGTTTTTCAACACTCCCGTACGCCATCGTTTTTTGAAGACGGCGCAGACCGAGCGGGGGCATATCGTCGAAGCGTTTACGCGAATCGCGTTGGCCAATCCCGACAAGCACTTTGTCTTGACCTCCAATGACAAGACGCTTTACGACTTGGCGCCGACGACACGATGGTCGGACCGAATCGCGGAATTTTTTGGTGGCGAGATTGCCGATTCGCTGATCCCCATCGAAAGCGACGACTCTCAGATTCGCGTCAGCGGTTATGCTTGCGACCCGTCGGTCAGCCGCGGCAACAATCGCATGCAGTACATGTTCCTAAACGGCCGGCACATTCGCGATCGTTCGCTGCAACACGCCCTGACCGAAGCTTACCGCGGGCTGTTGATGGTAGGCCGTCACCCGGTGTGTTTTCTAAGGATGGAAATGCCAGCCGACATGGTCGATGTCAACGTGCACCCGACGAAGTTAGAAGTGCGATTCACCGATGGTGGCCGCGTCTATGGACGATTATTGCAAACGCTACGATATCAGTTTTTAAAAACCAACATGACACATCGTGTCGGCCCTGCGTCGACACCGCAAACCGACACCGATTCAAGTGGCGGCACACAAAGCAGTGACGTCGTCGCTCCCGCACCGAGTGTGCTGGGACTTCCCAGCCGCGTCGAAGCCGAACAGCGTCAAGGCGTGATCAATTGGGCGCGTACGGGCGAAAGCCCCTCAATGCCAGCGAGTTTGTCGCCCACGAGTTCAATGCCAGCGGGCGCATCCCCAGCAAGCACCTCGCAATCGATGCCATCGATGTCGGTGCCGGGATTCCGCCCCTTTCCCGGCAATGCTCCGTTCCCCGCGAATCCATTGCCAGCGGGTGGCGCCCCCGGCAATGGCGATGCAGCGGCGGGCGCCGCAGTGCCGCCGACCGATCCGGCAACAGGCGAACCTGCCGAACGGGCTCCGTGGGATCCCCAGCCCGCCACAAGCGATGGCAATCCGACGGTTTGTTATCTGGGGTTTCAAGTCCACAACCGCTATCTCGTCACGCAAGACGAGAAGGGGATGGTGGTCATTGACCAACACGCGCTTCACGAGCGAGTGCTTTACGAGCGAGTCAAGGACAAAGTGCTAGGCGGATCGGAGCGATTGGAATCGCAGCGATTATTGGTTCCCGAGCCTGTTTCGTTGACCCCGGCCGAACGCACCGCGGCGCTTGATTCCAAAGAAACGCTAGCCAAGATTGGCATCGAGATTGACGATTTTGGTGGCGAGACGATCTTGATCCAATCCTACCCGGCGATGCTAAAACGCATGTCGCCTGGGGACATGCTGCGAACGGTATTGGAATCGGTGATGTCGGCAGGCAAAGAACCGGACGCTCAAGACCTGCTGAATCATTTGCTAAGCACGATTGCCTGCAAAGCCGCCGTCAAAGCGGGCGACCCGCTCACGCGAGAAGAGATCACCAGTCTGCTGGAACAGCGTGATTTGTACCAGGACACGCACCATTGTCCGCACGGACGCCCCACCGCGTTGTTCTTTAGCCGAGACGAACTGGATCGCATGTTCGGTCGCCTGGGGCCTCGCGGACGCGCCAAAGGGTAATCATCAAGCGACTCTCGGCAAAGCGACGTTATAAAGCGATGCCAGATCGCCACAGGGTCAGCGGCGGACGCGGTCACGAGGGCGAAAATCTTACCCCACAGGCACCACAATCGTTCCACACCGCGGCCGGCATTGGTCTAAACTATAGAATGCACGCGCCTCTTCGAGTGTGGAACGGAGCCTTATCTAGTTGACTCGAGCCTCACCCTGAAAGTCCCCCATGCGGAAACGCGGGGCCCTACAGGGTGGAACTCGATCAACACGGTTCGCGTGCGTTTCCGTTGCACCTAACAAACGAGTCCATGATGGCATCTATTTTATTGTGCGAAGACAGCCCGACGCATACGGTGCTGATGCAAACGTTGCTCGAAGACGACGCTCACGAGGTTCGTTGCGCTCAGGATGGACGCGAAGCGATGGCATCGATTGCCGAGCACATGCCCGAGTTGGTCGTCACTGATTTGCGAATGCCCAACATGAACGGACTCGAACTAGTCCAAGCATTGGTGTCTGAACAATCACAGTTACCCACGGTGGTCGTCACGGCGCGAGGATCCGAGGACTTGGCGGTCGACGCACTTGCATTGGGCGCGGTGAATTTTGTCCCCAAAAACTCACTCAACATGCTGCTCAATCCTGTTGTACGGCAAACGATCGCCTACTCGGGCAGCGATCGATTTTCGCAGCCGCTGTCGGGACAACTGCGTTCACCGGAATTCTATTTCAAGCTGGGCAACTATATTGAATCGATCAATCCGGCGACTCAGATTGTCATTCAAGCCTTGGCGGCCTCGGGAAAGCTCAATCCCACAAACCGAATCCGCATCGGCATGGCGGTGGCTAGCGCATTGTTTAATGCGATTTGCTATGGCAATCTGGAACTCAGCGACGAAGATCCGATTGTCGCCAAAGTCATCGCCGGAGACACAGACAGCCAGGCCGAGCTGATGAAACTTGCAGCGTCAGACCGCTATCGTAAACGCAGCGTCCACTTGAAGGTCTCCGGTGGCGACAAGGACACACGGATCTCCGTTTCCCATGATGGCAATGGCCGTCTGGCTCGTTTTAATCCCGCCCCCGGAACCCCCGAATCGTTTGAATTGGAGCAGTGCCGCGGGATGATGCTGATCACCAGTTTTATGGACGAGGTGATGTTCAATTCAGGTTTCAGCGAAGTCGTGATGGTCAAACATCACGCGTAGCGTCCGCGTGACGACGCAGCGGCCCACGGCACTGCAATCCACGCTCTGGCGAGTCCTCATTCCGCTTCGCGGCACCCTAAATAATGAAAACGGCGGTTAGTGTATAATTTACGATGGCTGACGTGTGAGTTGGGTCGCAGATCGTGCTCCACTGGCGTCTAGAGCCCGTTGGCGAG
>NZ_JBFHFD010000362.1:0-8683 GCF_041583735.1 Novipirellula sp. | reverse complement strand
GCTGCACTTCGCATGTTGGTTTGATCCACATTGCGGTGGTTGAGTGAACAAAATGGCTGACAAATCCCCTGCGGTAGTCGTTGCCGCCCTGTACCGGTTCGTTTCGCTTCCGGATTACGTCGAGCTCAAACCTCGCGTGCTTGCCGAGATGACGGCGTGCAAGGTGCGCGGCACGTTGCTGCTGGCGACCGAGGGGATTAATGGGACGATTGCGGGATCGCGAGAAGGGATCGACACGTTGTTGTCGATGCTTCGCTCGGATCCGCGATTGGCCGACCTTGATGTAAAAGAATCGTACTGTGACGAGATCCCTTTCAAGCGTTCGCGAGTTCGTTTGAAAAAGGAAATTGTCACGCTCGGTGTCGATGGGATTGACCCCAACGACTCGGTGGGGACCTATGTCGACCCCGAGCGTTGGAACGATTTGATTAGCGATCCCGACGTGGTTCTGATCGACACTCGCAACGATTACGAAGTGGCGATTGGGACCTTCGAAGGGGCGGCCAATCCAGACACGCACACGTTTCGCGAGTTTCCGGACTATGTCGACAACCATCTTGATCCCGAAAAACACACCAAGGTGGCGATGTTTTGTACGGGGGGGATTCGCTGCGAAAAGTCGACCGCATTGTTAAAGCAACGTGGATTTAAAGAGGTGTATCATCTTCGCGGAGGCATTTTGAAGTACCTCGAGCAGGTTCCCAAGGAAGAGTCACGTTGGAATGGCGAGTGTTTCGTTTTTGATGAACGGGTGGCGGTGGGACATGGATTGAGCGTCAGTGAACATGTCTTGTGTTTTGCCTGTGGTTGGCCGGTCGATACCGACGCCCAGCAGCATGCCGATTACAAGCCAGGGATTCATTGTCCGCAGTGCGTTGACAAAA
The DNA here is from genome assembly GCF_041583735.1 of Novipirellula sp. Taxonomy (NCBI): domain Bacteria; kingdom Pseudomonadati; phylum Planctomycetota; class Planctomycetia; order Pirellulales; family Pirellulaceae; genus Novipirellula; species Novipirellula sp. The sequence goes on along the minus strand of NZ_JBFHFD010000362.1, from coordinate 7,799 downwards.
TTAGTGACGAACAAAAGCGTCGTTTTGCCGAGCGGCAGCGACAAGTCGAACAAGCAAAGCAAAAAAGTTAGTCCTTTTTGCTGCTTTCTTAAGGTGGGGGATTAGACCCACGCAATGGATTTAGTGATCGCTGGGACGTGATAATCTTGATGCCATTCATTTTGGCCGATTCACGTGCTGCGGTCATCGCTTAGATCACGGATGCGTTTTTTAGGTTCAGTATGTTACAATACAGACATACCTAACCGATTGCATGAAATAGTTTGATATTACTGAGGAATTTAGATGGCGGATACGGAATTAGACAACACGGCTGAGGATACTGCGATCGAAGGTCAAGCTGGTGTGGATGCAGCAGCAACCGAATCGGCGGCCCCTGCGGCGCCGGTATTATCGTTGTCCGATATCAAGGCGGCGCCTGCGGATATCGATGAAGACGGCTTTGTCAGCATTTGGAACATCGCGGCGAACGCTTGCAATAAAAATACAGTCCAAGCACGCGAATTGGCGTCGAAGTTGTTGTGCTTTCTGTGCAAAAAGCAATGTGACTTTGTCGTCACCAGCGGCAGCAATGCGGAGTACTTGGACCAATGGTTCGAGCGTGACAACAAATTGTTGTATGACTGGAAACCCGAAAGCGAAACGGTGGATGTTGTGTCGCAGCATGCCGAAGTGCCTCACGACGCCTTGGTCAGCTTCCTGGAAAACAACAAGTTTGATCCAGCGACCGGCAAGTACACCGCCACGCGTGCCGTGCGAGTGCAGTGGTTCCAGGAAATGTGGTGCGTTGGCTAGTGATCCTGCATGGGCATGTCGATCTCGCCTAGAGAGATCCTTCAGTGCTGGGATTTGAGTACAGTGATTGAGGCAGCGGAACGCAAGCGTGTTCCGCGCCGCGATTGGTGAGTCGTAATTCAGGGGAGCGGTTTCAAGTTCTCCATGATTTCCTCCCCCCTCCTGCACACCGCCTCGGTCCAAGGTTCCATGTCGAATTTCCCTCGCGACAATCACGTCCCTCAAAACGCAGAACCTTCCGCATCCACGAATTCAAAAGGATGCTGGTTTTATGGTTGTCTCGGTGTCTTCTTTTTTTTCACCGCCGCCGTCGGTTGTGTGGCCGCGGGAGCCTATTGGCTCTACTCGGGGCAAGTCGAGAAGTTCACAGCTACCGCCCCGGTCGAACTGCCCACGGTCGATTATGCACCGGAGCAGTACGAAGAACTTGAGGCGGAAATTGAAACCTTCAAACAGTCGCTCGAGGTGCCTGAGCCTGAAATTCAATACAAAGAGTTGGTGTTAACGGCCAGCGATATTAATGCGTTGATCAGCCGAGATGAATCGCTGCGTGGCAAATTGCATATCGAGATTGTCGAGGGGCAAGTGGTCGGCGACGTCAGTGTGCCGACCGATATGTTGCCAGGTGGCGAGGGACGCTACTTCAATGCAAAAGCTCGTTTTGACGTGGCGCTTGAAGAGGGCTTGGTCGTGATCAAACTGATCGGTGCCGAAGTCAAAGGAAGCGAGGTGCCCCAAGCGATCGTGGATGCGATGGCAGGCGAAGACTTGGCAAAAAATCTGTATAAAAATCCCGAGACCGCCAAGTGGTTGGGGCGGTTTGAGGAGATCGAATTCGAAGACGACCGTGTTCGGCTTCGTGTTCGAACCGAGACACGATCCGAAGAAGTGTCAACGGAAGAAAAATCCACAGAAGAAAACGTGAGTAAGTCTTCCTAGCGGATGCCAGCAAGACTCTCGATGGGCTCTGCTAAGCCAACCGAAACGCTTGACGAGTCCCACGGCTCTCCAAAAACTAGGGGTCGCCGCAGCGGAAAGGCTGTGTTTTTATTGCGGTTTGCCGCCTTGTTTCGGTTCTCTACGGCACCAATCACTGGCGTTAAGCTGTTTGGGGTGGCGAATTCAGCTTGGAGTTTCTGGCCTCCTACTGGCCGTTTTACTCGTGATTTTTCGAGCGTGCCAGAAAAACAAATCACGGCAGCGGCGGCCAAAATTGCCGCCGATCGGTATGAGGGCATGATCGCCCCCCGATTTTTTTGACCTCCGTATCACTCTTTACATGCGTTGGTACGATTCGCTAACGCCAATGTTGTGATTTCGAATTAGAGGAGAATCGCGATGTCTACATTTTGGTCGATTGCCACTTTTATCGTCGCCACCGCCGTGTCCGGTGTGGCGGATCAAGGTCCATCGAATAGGACTCAGCGGGTCGATATGATCGAGCTGAATCACTTTGTCGATGAGAATGGCCGCGAAGTGTTTCAGCAGCTGATCTTCTACGATTGGTCAAAACAAGAGAAGCGTTTTCATGTCCGCGCCTGGCGGTTGGTAAAGAAGCCCTCGCAATTACCTACCCGTCGCTGGAACCCGACACTCTACGAATGTGTTTGGCACGACGATGGCGTCCGGAAAATGGTGACATCGTCGTCGATGCGTGAGACGTGGTCGCAGCAGGACCCCGAGCGAGTGAACCGCGAGTTCCTTTCGGAAGACCGCCGCATCCCGCTCTGGGATTCCCATACCGCCCAAGCCAACGGTGAAGCAACAAGTCGCTAGGGGAAGGTGCGGCAGGTCACCGTCGCTCGAGCGTGGTGATTCAGGCGAACCTTGCGTCGAATTCGAAAACGCGGAGACTCCAGCGCTGCCGAGTGCCGCCGAGGCAGTAACCCCCGACAAGTTACGCAGTCGATTTTTTGCATTCGCCGCCGCGTGGTCGATGATTCGGTGGTATGCTGGTGGGGGGATTGGATTCGTTCTCCGCCGTCAATGTAGGTAACACCCGGCTGTAGACGGTATCCCTGCTACTGTTCTCCACGCCGATTGCACCGCATCCAACCGATAATGCCTGATCGACCTCCATTTGCTGCCGACAAACGAACGCTTCTGCTTCCTTTTGTGCTAATCGTTGTCGGAGTGGGATGGCTACTCTCGTCGCTCGGTTTAGCGCCCGATATCAACTGGATTTGGACTCTCGGACTTGCGGCCGCCGGGCTGCTTCCGATGGTCATGCACGGTATCGACAAAGTCACGGTCGCCATCGGTCCCTTCTTCCTCATCGCAAGCCTGCTCTCGGTGCTCCGGCAATCTGGTCGACTTCACGTCGATCATGAAATGCCGATGCTCGTGATCTTGGCTGGCATGCTCCTGCTGGTGGCTCGGTCGTCGATGATCCCGATCCCGCAATGGACGGTCTCTGCAGCAGCACCGACGTCGCACTCAACGACAGCCGAAAACGGTGAATAAGCTGCCGGCTTGGTCAAGGATCATGGAGTCACTGCTTTGCCGCCGAAGTTGATTTTTGCTCTCTTCGTATTGTTCTCGCTGGCTTGCTTCGCCGCAGTCCTCTGGGGTGTCTGGCCAAGTGCGGACATGCTTGCACCTGAGTCTACGGGCGAGATCGGGTTCATGGGGATGGTTGTCATCGCCAAGTACATTCGATACGCGGTCGGTGCGTTGACTGCGATCGCCACTGCCTCGGCTGTGTCTGCTGGACTTATCTATGTCGGTGGATTGGTTGCCGAAGCCCGTTCCCCTGGAACCGAAGCGACGTTAGGCGACACCGCTTCGCCGGCAAAACGCGGATAGCTATCGGAGACACGCAGCGACCCGAGCAAAGACACTGCAGAAGCCGGTACTCTATTGACTCTTGGCTGTGCCGCTTCGTTTACTTGTGGCCGACGAGTCCGGGCATGCGATCAAAGAAGTTGCGGGCGTGATCAAGGATCTCGTCGTACGAATGAGTCTCGACATCTTCGCCGATCAATTCGACTTCCAGCGGACCGGCGTAGCGATGCTCGCGAAGCGTTTCCAGGATCGTGCGTAGCGGAACACAGCCTTCGCCCAACAAGCAGCGGTTCATCTCGCCTAGCGGTGAATGGCGGGCATCGCCAAGTTGAACCAGATGCAAATGAGGTACCACGTCGGGTAGCCAACGCACGACCTCTTCGTCCATGCCGACATGGTACGTGTCCAGTACCAAACCCAAGTTGGGGCTGCCCACGGTTTCAATAATGTCGAGGGTCGATTGTAAGTCGTTTACAAACGACCATTCGTCGCCACACCCGGGATGAAACGGTTCGAGTGATAAGCGAACGCCAAACTCTTCGGCCACAATCGCGATCTCGTGCAGCGCGTCACAGAGAGTGCGGCGAGCGTGATTGCGGATGTGATTGTTTTGACCTCCCGCAAGCACGATCAAGGTGTCAGCTTTCAAATTTGCCGCGTCGCGAACAGCGTGGATCGCATCGGCAATCGCGTCGTCGGTCGCGCGTCCATCGCTGCCGGTAAAACCGCCGACCCATGAAAGTGACGTGACGGACATGTTGGCTTCGGCAAGCAATTCGATGGTTCGGTCAAGACCAAAGTCTTCCAGCTTGGGACGATAGACTCCGATTCCTGTGAAGCCTCGTGATGCGTACGCGTGAACGTCTTCTGAAAAACTCCATCGCAGTGTGGATAACTGGCTAATGGCAAGCATGTTCATCCGTGTGTCTTTGCTTGTCGAAAAGTGGTCCATTCCGATTTGGTTCTCAGTGAGTTTTTCGAACGAAATAATCCGGACGAATGTTTACAGAGTGCCCTGCGTCCATCACGTGCGGGTCGCAGTATGGATAGCTCGACCACTTTTGTAAAGATTCGTTTATCCGCATAGTTTGCAGAAGAAAATTTCGCAGGAAAAATCTTGCGAGCTTGCCTCAAAATAAAAAGTAAGATGCAAGCGAATTAGACGTTTACCTATTGCATGTGCGGCAAACGACGCCCCTGACTACGCGCGAGCGTTAATTGGTCATTCAGTTCATCGACGCTCAGCGGCGTGACCGGAATCGTGATCAACGACTGGGGATCAATCTCGCTGCTGATCCGTCGCTTTGCTAGCTGTTCGACTTCTTCTTCCAACGCGTCCAGCCACGCGGGAACATCGAGTCCGACGCCGGTGGGGTGCCGCGTCAAAATCTCGGATTCTTCCTCGAGTAATTCGAACGCTCGGCTTGGTTGATTGTTCTCGGCATCACGCATCGCCGGTCCCACCAACGCCCGCATTCGATCGATCGTCATCGGTTGCACAAACCGTTCAAGGATGCGGTCGGCGACCGTCGGCATTCGCATCGCATAGTCTTTCTGCATCTGACGAAGCTTGGTGACGTAGATTTCGGCCTCCGAATCGATGCGTTCGCTGAGACTGCGGCGCCACAGGACCGACGCCGCTTCGAGTCCGCTGCGGACCAAAACCTCGTGCGCCCACATCACTGGTTTCAGGTTCCAAGCAATCCGTTCATAGCGAACACGCAGCCGTAGGAAGTCCAAAAACATATAGACTAGGTCGCCGCGGTCGCTTTGCGTTGTGGTGCTGTTGTAATCAAGGTACTCGGCGTGATGATCGATCAATGCCTCGTACACCAGTGCGATCGGACGCTCGGCGCGTGAGATCTTCAGAGCACCCGATTCAAGGTCCTCGAACAGCTTGGTGTCACAAAATTGGTCGTCCCCTTCTTCGAGGACGCGTTCCAACCAAACGCCCACGCCTTGATGCAGAATGGCACGCACGTTGCCAAGTTGCAAAAACATTTGAGTAAAGATTGGGTCGCCGTACTCTTTAATGAACTCGACGAGTTGCTGCCATTTCTTTGGGTCGGTGACCGTTTCCAGCGGTGACAATCGCAGTGTTTGGCTATGCGCGAGCCAGCTGCCTAGCAGTGTTTCGGTTAACCGTTCCAGCAATGGAATCAGGTCATCGGCAATGGCCTTTTCGTCGACCGGTTCGTCTTGATCGGCTTGGCTGTTGATTCGCACTGATTCGACGATTGAAGCGACCAGGGCGCGAAATCCGACTTGGAAAAGTCCATCGAATTCGGTGACGGCGCCGACGCCGATCGGGTTCAGTTGTTCCATCTCGCGTGCCGTTTCAATCAACTGGCATGCTTCGGCAATCAAACCACGTCGTGGCAACCACAGCATCAAGTGACGCAGCACTCGTTGTCGCAATCGAGCGACATAGATCTTCACCGGATCGCCGCCACGCGACAGCGGGATGTACAGCAGGTTCTTGTCACGCAGTGCCGCTAAGAACGACGGGAATTGCTTGCGGACCGCCTCGGTATCGCCAGCGATCAAAGCGGCGAACATTTTGACGCTTTTCACGTCGTCTTCGACCATCTCGTCGTCGGGGTCAATCGAATCCCAGCTCGTCGTGGGGTGCGCCAGCAATGCACCACAGACCAATCGCCGCGAATCGGACATCTCGACCGCAGTGCCGATGATCCGTTCCATCAACGAATCCCGCAGCACCCGATGGCGGTCATAGTTCCGCATCGACTCTTTGTCACTGCCGCCCGAGGTGATTCTGTAGCGACGCACTGCATCAAGTAGTTCGAGCAGCCCGATACGGTTCTCGCGAGCCCGAGCGCCCCATGCTTCGAGTGAGTGCACACGATCGGACAGATCGTTTTCGTCTTCGTCCATCACCGCGACGTCGGCGGCCACGGCCCACATGCGTGCCAACGACTGCATGAAACTGAGGTGTTCGGTCAGCCGTTTTGATTCCGCTTCGAGTTCATCGCGGCTGCCGTCGTCACCGTATTCGTAGATCGCGCCTTCGTTGCCATCGTCGGTGGTATCGCGATAGGACATGTCTTCGTAAGCGGCGTCATACAGTCCCGCTTCGTCGTCATCCCCTTCCTCGATTTGCAGCAGCTCGCGATCCCAGTCGCGTTTTTTCGAAGTGCCAGGCGATTGATCCAGATTGAATTCCGGTGCCGACCAAAACGACTCGGCATTGGCTTCGAGGTAGTCAAAGAATTTGCGAACGAGCGGCCAGATTTTTGCCGTGTCTTTTCCAGCGGCCTGTTTTAGTGCGGGCTGCACATAGGCTTCGCCTTCGCCTTCGAGCGAGAATCGCAATCGCAGCAACCATCGTTCGGCAAGTCGCGGCAACGAGCTGCCACCGAGTCGCAGGCCCACGCGGTCGGCGTTGTTCAGCCAGTGCACCAGTAACGCCATCGCGGGCGTGAAATCGTCGCGGTCAAGCAGTGCGGAAATAACCAGGGCGTACGCGCGAGGCGAGTCAAACAGTTCAGCATGAGGTGCCCAGAAAGCGATATTGCCTGCCTCGGCGCCCCCTTCGTGCCACAACCGCAGTGCTCGCGCGACAAGTTTTGCCGAGTCGTAGGATTCCAGCGGATCGGTGGCTTCGATCGAATCGATCGTGTGCGCCGCGAATTGACGCCACCACTCGGCCATCTCGCGATAACGCGTTTCCATCTCGTCATAGGCGGGTTGGTTGTTCTGCGCTGCAGCCTCGCTCCAAACCCTCGCCATGTAACTAAACATCTGTTCGATCATGAACAGCAAGTCGTCCACGCGGGCATCATGGACGCTGCATTCGGGGCTGGGGTACAAGCTAAAGTTGCCCCCAAATCCCAGGATGTCCCAGGGGTCGATGACGGCGCCACATTCGATCGCGCGGCGAAGTAGGTCAAACGACTCCGCCGGCACTCGCAACGCGTCCTCGATCCGTCCGGCACGCAACGCACGTAACCCCAGTGTCATGTCGCAATCGATCCGGCAAAACATTCTCGCCGATGCCGCAGGCACCGTATCGGATTGTCGTTTGGCCGCATCGGGATAGCCCATCCGGGCATACATCCGCGCAAGTTGAACGTGTTGAACTTGCACGGCTCGCCGCTCGGCAAGTGCCGCGTTGAGATGTTGCCGGGCTGCTCCGAACGGTTGTCGCCGCAGTTGTTGTTCCTGCGCCAAACGTTCGGCGTGGCTGCCCTGTAATTGTC
>NZ_JBFHFD010000361.1:0-8691 GCF_041583735.1 Novipirellula sp. | reverse complement strand
TTCTTTTTTGATTGCTCGAGTTCGGTTTGCAGTTCCTTTTCCACCGAGCGAACCATCGCGACGTGTTCTTCGAGGATCCGCCGATCTTCGCTGCTGATCATCTTTTCCACTCGGCGGAAATCTTCGCTCAAATCGTCAAGCACGCTGGCCAACAGTTCGCGGTTTTTGCTCTGTCCATACAGTTTGTCGAACATTTGGTACGGATCGCTGATCGGTGCGACCGGTTGGTTGGGGCCGGCGTAGGACATGCGAGTCCAGGTGTCGGCGCGGTCAGGCACCATCACTCCGAATTCAAGCGAACCAAACCGAGTCTGCTTTTCCGGGACCGCCTGCATTTGGTTCTTCAGGTATTGGTCGATCGAGATGCCTTGGGACCAACCCGCCGGCGTGTCCGAACCGCCCTGGATGTCACCGGGAAATAGTTCCACCCCGGTCAATAGGCAGCCGATGCCACGCATGTGACCATCGCCGTCGCCTTGGATTTTGTTGCACACCCCGTGCAGCGTCATCATTTGGTCTTTGAATCCGGCCAGCGGCTGGAGGATGCGTTTGATGTCGTAGTCGCGTCCTTCCTTTTCAGGCCAGAAGTGTTTGGGGATCACTCCGTTGGGGCTGAATAGAAAAACAATGCGTTGCTTGCGAGCCGATGTCGCGGCAGCCCATCCGAGACTTGGCAACGTGAACAGGAAGTTGGCCGCAGCGGCGCTAACGCCTAGTTTGGTCAGGAAATCGCGGCGAGATAGAGACGGGTTCATCATGATTCTGCTCAGGTTTCTTGGTGGTTTGTAAGCGGTTGCGTCGCCGCGGTGACGGCGATCCACACAATCAAATCTCGGACTTTAAAGCCGCTGTTTCGGAATCGTTCGGTCAGTTCGGAAAGTTTGTCGGGGCCGTACGCTCCGATCGGTTGTTTGACGAAATACTCGAACGCGGCTTCCACGAATGCGCGGTGAGCATCTTCGCTGTTGACAAGGTAATCCGCCAAATCGCGAGCGTCTTTAAACTCGACCTTGTTGCCATTGCGGTCTTCGTAGCTGCCGCGGGCGTCGATCGGACGCTCTTTTTCGGTCTCGCGAAAACGGCCGATCGCGTCAAAGTTTTCCAGTGCAAAGCCTAGGCCGTTGATCTTCTCGTGGCAGACCTGGCAATTCACTTCGTCGGTTTGCAGTTCCACGCGTTGGCGTGTCGTTAATTGGGGATGCAGATCGGCATTCAGGGGTGAAAACGCCGCGTTGGGGGGGCGCAAGACGCGGCCAAACATGTGGCGATACAAGAAAACGCCTCGGTGGATCGGCGATGTGGTTTGGTAGTACGCCAACTTGCTCATCAAAAGCGGATGATTTAATAGCCCCAGGTGACTCTTCGGGGCGCTGACGCTTGCCGTAAGCCCGTTTTGTTCTTGACCATTCTTTTGGGAATCGACTTTCTCGCCCGCCGCATCTTTGGGCTTCCATGCGTCACCGTACAAAGCAGCGATTCGGGGTGTGGTAAAGGCCCAGTCGGCTTGGAACAGTTGGCGGTAATCGCTCGGTTCGCTCCACACAATTTCGTCAATCATGGCGTCAAACGAAGCTCGCAAATCGCTCACAACCGCTTTGTCGAAACCAGGATAACTCTCGTCGTCTTTGCTGATTTCATCGCTACCGGCGACTTCAAACCAATGTGTTAAAAAGTCTCGTGTCTTGGCCTGGGTGCGATAGTCGTTGACCATGTTCCATGCAGCTTGCTCGATCTGCGAGGGCGAATCGAGTTCCTTCTTGCTGATCTTCTTTAACAACCATTCATCGGCCGGAAGCGAATCGAATAACACCAGTGCCAAACGGTTCGCTGCCTGCTGAGAAGGTGAGCGGTTGGTGTCGAGCAAGGGGTACAGGAAACGTGGCGACTTCAGCGCCAATAGCATGACCCGGCGAATCGCTTCGGCGTCATCATCAGTCGCATCAAGTTGTTTGTCGATGTAGACCTTGCGGGTGGCATCGTCGAGCGAACCGCGGAACGCTGTGCTGAGGATCTCCTGGAGAAAACTTCTCAGCCGAGCTCGATTCTCGTTCGGCTTCTTTTTGTTTCTGCGTTCGTAGAGTGGCCAAAGTTCATCTGCTACAAGTTTCGAAAACTCGACTGCGGCTTGCGTTGTCGAATCGTCCCAGATGCGACTGATTTCAGTGCCTCGTTCGTAACCGTAACTTCGGTCGTCCGGTGGCAGTTTGGTTTGCAGCGAAAACGCGGCAGGATAACTTGCCGAGATCAGATGCCGCTGCGGGATCACCGTTTCGACTCCGCCCGGCGGAACCCACGACAGCGAAACCGATGCCGGCGGTTGGTCGGTTTTGCGTTTTCGCTGAGTGAACTCGAATTTGATCGGGTAACCCCGTCCGGCCGTCAAATGAATCCGTTTGCGGAACTCGGTACGTCCGGCGGATTGCACATGGTTGTCGACGAAAATACGGTCCGGGCTGCCCAGATACAGTTTGCACGAGCAGGTGCTTCGCAGCACAATTTCATACTCACCACTGCGGTCGGCCATCAGCGAGCCAGCCCAGTGAATGTAGTACTCCGCAGGGTCGATCCCTTCGCCGGGACCCTCGTGAGCAAAATCAAAATCGAGTACCGCATCGGTTCGTTCGATCTTCTTCGCTTCGTTTTTCCAGTTGGGTGTATCAAAGTAGGTGCCTCGGATTCCCCGTTCATCGTGCTTCCAACTGCCGCCCGAAATCCGTGCGTAAAGGTCCGCTAAACTCTGACGCAATTGGTCGCCCGTTAATCGAGCCAAACCGATTTTAGGGGGACGGTTTCGTAGCCGTGCCGCTTCGCTATAGAAGGTTTCGAAGATGTAGTTCGCGACCGCCTCGGCGTCCTTGCCTTGGCACGTTTCGGGATCGTCCTCGGGCATCGTTTCCGAAATGATCTCGGCCAATTGCCCGATCGACGAATCGCCTGTCAATGCACTGGGGTATTCCGACGGGACTCCTTGCCCCTCGGCGCCGTGGCACGACGCGCACTGCTCGGCATAAATCTGAGCCCCCCGCGCATCTGCCGCGTCGCTCGACTCGGCGGCCGATGCGTGGGCGGAATACGCGACCACGGCCAATAAGGCGGCAAGGGAAAATCGGCAGATTGTGGCGGATGCAGTCACAGTGATTTTGTAGAAGGGGTGGGGGCTGAATCGGTCAAAACAGGATTGGTCAAAACAGTGGAAGTCGACCTTCGGAACTGATGCGAAACGCTGGCTGGGGGACACGATCAAAGCCCGCGATCCGAACGGCCAACATTTCGGCAAAGGCTGTGAATCGGGAAAGGTTGCAAGCCATCGCGAACCGACCAACCCTATTTTACGGGGCATTTTCCAAGATCGGTAAGCAGAAGTGCGGTAGGTGGGGAATTCGGGTAGGAGCCCTATTATACCAAGGCAATGAAAAAAGCACACGACAAGTTTTCGCGATCGCAGAAATGCGGCGAACTGTCGTCCGCTTCCGGGGGGGCTCGCCGAGCGAGTCGTGCTGGTAGCGGTGCGGCGTAAGCCGCCCGTAAGAAATCGAACGTTTCACTCGCAGAGGGGGTCGAGTCGCCCCCTTCGCCCTGGTGTTCTACGTAAAAACAAAGCCTTTTCTCCACTCGGATGGGGGTGCCGTTTTCGTCTGTCAGAACCTGGGTTCGTGCGTTGCAAGTTGTCGTTTTTTTCGCGGTTGCGCGTTATCTAGGCTTGTCTGCTGTGTTCCTAGGCAAGTCACTCGGCTTCGCAAAGACGAAGCGGTTTTATAGCGGGTGGTAATTGGCCTTTAGGTGTGTCTAGCGGAGGGTGGCAGGGTGTTGGTTGATTTCTCTTCCGATTGGTTGGCAACGGCATGCCGGATGCTTTGAAAGCACAGATCGTACTTCTAAAACATTCAAGCGGGATTGAAACCAATGAATGCTGGACTGGATCAACAACATCAATCGGCCGCATGTGCGGAAACTCGAGTCCACTGGCTCGTAGTCGCAGGCCAATTGGCGGAAGAGGGAGCGGACGAGGTGATCTCGGTTGATCTTGCCCACGTGCAGCGGATCAGCAGCCATGAATTGTCGGAATTGATCCGTCTGCAGTTGCTTGTCCGCAAAAGTGGTCGGAAATTAGTGCTCGAAAATGCAGACGAAAATCTGCGAAGCATTTTTGAATTGACCCGCTTAACCCGACTGATCGAAATGCGATAAGCGATTTGGGGGTCTTACCCCCTTTCTCGCGTGAAACACGTATTCGCCGCCACCTGATCGGGTCTTTGCAAGGATTCGCGTGGCCCCGATCAGGTTGGTCAGTTTGCGGTGGAGAGCTCCACCGCATAGCTCCCTGTATTATCCGTCCGCTGGCCCACATCATCGTTGATCTGTAGTACAAGCCAGCTTTCGGTGGTCGTTCTTAGCTCGGTTTGCTCGTTAACCGAAACAGTCTTGAGCGGTTCACACAGCGGTTGGCTTTGATGTCGGGACGGGACCAGACACGCGGTCAGCTGTCCAAGCGGCCGTCCATTTACGTACTCAATCGTGACCCCGTTGGGCTCGCTTTGCCAGTCTTTGTCGCGTTTCGCGATCACACATCGCCCTTGGGCTGAAATTTTACAGCGAATTCCTGCCGGCAAGCGGACACCTAGGGATTGCCAGCCTTTATCGGCGGCGATGTCCAGCGAAATCGGTTGGCCGTCCCAGCGTGGATCGTCCACGGCGAGTTCAACGCGTTCGCGTTCCCAGTCGAATCCGTAATCCAATTGGTGGCACATCAAACGCCAGCGGGCGATCAAAGCGGGCCACTCGGGCAGCAATCGCTGGTAGATTTGACGAGTGAAATTGCTGCCGCTGTCGCGTCCGCTGCGTGCTGCGGCGACAAACACGTCACGGTATTCGTCATACTCGGACAATAACATCGCTGCTGCCCAACACCACCCGTAACGCTCGGCGTCGCCGTTTAAATTGTTGGGATATCGCATCACCGTTTCGAGCGTGGGGATAGCGTCCTCGTCGCGTCGTTGGCGGATCAATTTCAATCTCCCCCAGTAGGGAACCGATTCACGATCCACGGGAAGCTGGTTGATCTGAGTGGTCGCTCCGGAACCGGAGTGTGTGGAGAGCAGTTCCGCCGTTCCTTCCATGAACCACGAGGGCCCGGCTCCAGCAAATTGGTCAAATGCCAGCGAGTGAACCCCCTCGTGCAGCAGCAGATGACGGGTGTAATAGTCGCTCGGTTGTTTCAAAATCCACAGCGAGTTCCCCAGCGCATAACCTTGTTCAAAATCGGGAACCCGTGGATCGATCAGCCCCGCACGCTGGAAAGGCGTCTTGTCTTGCATCACAAACGCCTTCACACTCCATGAATCGAGGGCGTGCTCGGGCAATCCCCAAAACGCACGCCATTGGTCGACAGCCGCATCAAACGAGTTGACCCATTGGTGGATCTCGGTTTCGGACGCGACATCCGACGTGATTTCGATATGTTGACCACTCGCTTTGCGAAAGTCGTCTGCGAGGGTGGCGCGAGCCATCCCGATAAAAAGCACCCCTGCCGCCAACCCGATTTGAAATAGTGTTCCATTCATACGCCCAGTTTACTTCGTTTCTGGTTCTCTGTTCAGCACTGCTTTCTGCGAGCGGCTGCGTCCAACGTGCCGAGAGCGATGTCGTGGTCTACTCGGCATTGGACGAAGAGTTTGCCGCTCCGATCTTGGACGCGTTCGAGCGTTCGACGAATCACGAAACCAGTGTGATCGGCAAGTTTGATGTCGAGTCCACCAAGACGGTGGGGTTGGTCAACCGCATCATTGCCGAGAAAGACGCGCCGGTGTGTGATTTGTTTTGGAACAACGAGATCATGCATACCGTGCGGTTGCAGAAGTTGGGGCTGCTCGAGAAGCGGTCCTGGAATGTCGATCCGGGGTGGCCCACCGATATGATCGCCAGCGATGGGTCGTGGTGTGGATTTGCCGCCCGAGCACGGGTGTTGCTGGTGAACACCGATCGGATCAAGGACGCCAATGAATATCCCAATTCGGTTGCTGATCTTGCGGACGAAAAATGGCAGGGCCAATGTGCGATGGCACGTCCGTTATTTGGCACCACGGCAACCCATTTCGCTGTTTTGCGTGAGATTCAGGGGCGTGAAGCGACACTCAAACTACTGAGCCAAATCCGCGATAACGCCGTGATCCTTTCAGGCAACAAGCAAGTCGCCCAGGCTGTTTCGGCAGGCACGGTTGCCTGGGGACTAACCGATACCGATGACGCGGTGATCGAACGCGACTTGGGCCGTTCGGTGGCAATCGTTTATCCGGATCAATCGTCTGATCAACCAGGGACGCTGCGGATCCCCAATACGATTGCGGTGCTGAAGAACGCGCCGCACTCGGTCGCGGCCGGAATGCTTGCGGATTATTTGGTTCGTCCCGAAACCGAAGACCGATTAGCGATGGGCGACAGCAGTCAGTTGCCACTGTTTCGCGGCAGCAAATTTCCACCGCGAGTGTTGCCGGAGACTCCGGTGCGATGGATGCAAGCGAACTTCGAAAACGCGGCGAATGATTGGGAAGCGTGGGCCAGCGAGCTGAATGAATTGGGTTTGGGAAAATAAGCGGATCGACATTTGTGAGCTGGGAAGCTCGCCATGTTGCCAGATGTTACGGTGACCTCGCGTTCAATCCCCTCGCGTTCAATCCCCCCCCGCGTTTAAGTTGAATGCGGCGTGAAGAGACTCGCCCAGCGAGTATTCAGCGAGCATTCAGCGGGCTAGCGAAGCGGTTCGCAGCGTTTCGCCTTGCAGACGAATTTGGTCTCCTCGCGGGCCGGCAAGTCGCTGCAAATGGGGGCGGCGGACCATTTGTAAACAAGAGGTTTCGATGGCGTCCGATGCGATTTCCATCTGCAGATCCGCCGACGTTCCCCAAGCTCGCAGTCGACGCAGCAACTCGGCTGCGATCGGTTCCGCCTTGCTCTCGGCTCGCGCTGCGACCACCGAATGATCTTCGCTCAACTCCAAAAGTCTCTGCACATCCTCGATACGAATCGGTGCATCCGATTCTTGGATAAACACCAATTCGCCAGTGGCTCGTTCGAGTCCGGTTTGGCCGGCTGCTTCCAGGCCACGCGGGCGTGAATGGCGAACGACGCGGACTTGAGGGCATTCTTGTTGCAGTTCGTCGAGCACCTCGGGGGTCGCATCGCGGCTGCCATCATCCACGACCACCACTTCCACGGCATCCAGCTTCAATTTCGCAAGTCCCACGATCACCTTTTCGACACGGGCGACGATCCGGCTTTCACCATCGCGAACCACCAGGACAACAGAAAGCTTAGTGGGGATGGACATGACGCAAGAAACTCCGGTCCTGATAATCAGCGGTGCGGGAAAGCCGCTGCCAGCGAAATTGGCTACCTGCGATCGGATCGGCCTGTCGGGGGCGTGTTTCCCCTTTTTCGGCGGTGAGCCCGTCGCTGGCTGTAATCCTGGCTACAGCTGTAGTAGTAGTCTTCGGCTGGCCACGGCATCGCAATGCAAGCGAGCACGCATTAATCCGAATTTTCCAGTCGTTCCGCTGCTGCGGGATCACTCTATAATGCCCTTCCTCACTGCGGTCCCCTTACGGCAACGCTGAGAAGCATTTTTTCTTATAGAGTTTGTGTTAGTTCTGCTACGAAATACTTCACCGCGCCAGCCCTAACGGGCTGGTTCTCTGGATTTACCCTCTCGCTTGTAAAACGATATCGATTCGCCATGTCCACTGATGATTCTGCGATTCCCAATTTCAGCCGCGGCACCAACGGTTTGTTGCCGGCGATCGCGCAAGACGCTGCCAACAATCGCGTGTTGATGATGGCGTGGATGAACGCTCAGGCCTGGGATGAAACGCTCAAATCAGGCTACGCGGTCTATTTCAGCCGCAGTCGTAATCAACTTTGGCGTAAAGGCGAAACCAGCGGGCATCAGCAACGGGTCGTCGAAATTCGTGTGGACTGTGACGCCGACACCATCCTGTTGAAAGTCGAGCAGAAGGGGGCGGCGTGCCACGAAGGTTTCGAAAGCTGTTTCTTTCGCACGGTGAGTGCCGATGGGGCCGCCACGGTGGCCGATGAAAGACTGGTCGACCCCAACTCGGTTTACGGAAAGAAGTCTTCTTGAAAATGCGAACCGCAGACGCGTTGGAAAGCGTGCTCGGACCGGGTACGCTTTCCTTCTTGAACCATGCAATATTGACTCGCAATTCCCACCCCGTCCTCGATCCAACCTGGAGTCTCGAAACAGATGAATGCGGAAGCAAAGCTAAAAGAACTCGGAATCGAACTGCCCACGCCGCCCAAACCAGTCGGCGTTTATAAGCCGATCGTAATCGCGGGAAACATGGCCTATCTGTCGGGCCACGGCCCGCTGAAGCCCAATAAGTCGTTGATCACCGGACGGCTGGGGTTGGATATGGATGTCGAAGCGGGGTACGAAGCCGCTCGCTTGACCGGGCTGGGAATGTTGGCGACCCTGCAGACTCATCTGGGCAGCCTCGATAAGGTCACCCGGCTGGTCAAATTGCTCGGATTGGTTCGCTGTACCGACGGCTTCGACAAACAACCTGCCGTGATCAACGGTTGTAGCGAGTTGTTCCGCGACGTGTTTGGCGAAGACGCCGGTGTGGCCGCGCGAAGTGCACTTGGCACTAACGCGTTGCCCGGTGGAATCGCAGTGGA
>NZ_JBFHFD010000360.1:0-8722 GCF_041583735.1 Novipirellula sp. | reverse complement strand
TTTTTGATATGGTCGGCGACCTTGTCTCGCTGCGTCTTATAGACTTCGGCGACACCGACCAGTTCGATGTTCCGGCCTTCTTCGTGCAGTTTACACAGCGTCTTGACGTGAGCGCCATAGCCGCGACCCCCGGGGCCGATAAATCCAATTCGCATGCGTTCGTTGGATCCCGCTGCTGCAGCGGATCGTGTGGCGGACAAACCCACCGATGCCGCCGCCGCGACTCCGGCCGACTGCGTGATGAAGTTGCGGCGATTGGATTGATTCTCGGGTTGCTTTTCAGCTGTCATGATAAAGATTCCTCATCTTAGACGCTCTCGTTGTTAAAAGAGCGATCGGGTAATTGGATCGGGTAATAAAACGTACGAGGGTGAAGTGGAGTCAAAAAAGAGTTTTTTGTGGGGCGGTTACTTACGGAACAACGACTTGTTCTCGATGGAAGTCAACTCGTTTGATGAAAGGCCCCATTTCCAATCGAGTGTCGGCGGCGTTTGGCCATCGGACAGACATGTTAATTGGATCGGGTGATAACCCTTGGCCAATTTAATCGAAACCGTACGCCGTTGTCCCGCTTGATAACCAAAGTCGGCATCGAGCACCGACGCTTGGTGAATCCGTAGAAACGCTTTGTTGCTTGACGACAAGCTCATTTGGTAGGTGCCTGTTTCCGGCACGTCGATCCAGCCGGTCCACTGGATTGCCCCTTTGCCGCCTGTAACTGCCGCCGCATCGATGTTGGCGGAAGTGCCCGATTTTTGCGGTTGCATTCCACTGGTTTTGGGGACGTAGGGGAAATCGCCTTCGTAGAACGACCACTGCAAACCGGGCGATGCCTCCGAGATATTGGCCGCTGGAATGGCGACGTTGTCGTAAGGCCGTTTGGCACTCGCGTTGGGCATCCGTGATTGCAAGACGTGGTCACGCATCCGTTTTTCAAGTTGCTTGAATCGCGGATTGCTGTTCGCTAGATCGTGTTGTTCTTTGGGATCTTTTTTCAGGTCAAAGATTTGAAACGGATCATCATGGGATTTGATGTTCACTCGCACGCCCTTGAATCCGTCCAAATGGACGACTTGCATTTGGCCGCGTTTTTTGCCGCGATGCGATGGTGAGAAGTCTTTGTACTTTGGCGTGGATCCGTTCTGTGAATACTCGACATAGATTTGGCTCGTCTCGGCATTGCCTGTTCCGGTCAACCGAGGTCGCAGCGAAACGCCGTCGGTGCGGGCTGGAGCGGCAATCCCGCCAAGATCGGCAAACGTCGGCATCCAATCATGAAACTGACTCGGTTCCGTGTTGATTTTGCCAGCCGGGATGTTCCCAGGCCACCATGCCAACGTGGCGACGCGAATACCGCCTTCCCAAACATCACGTTTGATCCCATTGAGTGGGCCGTACGACTGAAACGACGTGGGGTCGTAATTGGAATTCGAAAGGTAGCTTTCTTGATGCGGCCCGTTGTCGCTAGAGATCACGACAAGCGTGTTTTTGTCGATCTTGAGATCACGCAGCGTCTGCAGCAGATCGCCGACGCAGTGATCAATTCGCCGTACCATCGTAGCGAATCGTTCTTCTTCGTCGCTCCAACCTTTGCCGACGTAATCGGGATGGCGGTACGAATCAATTTCGCCTTCGGCGGTGTTAATCATGTGCCCCGCTTCGCCGGTCCACTGAATTCCGCCCTTCAATCCGTTGCCTTCGGGATAGGCCATCGTCGGCGTTTGCAGTGCTGCGTGCGGTGTGTCGTAGGCGAGGTACAAGAAAAACGGTTCTTGCGGATTCGATTTTGTCTGCTCGGCGATCCAGTGTTTGCTGCGTGCGGTGAACAAGTCGGTGGTGTAGCACTTTGAAAGCCCCGCAGAAACTTCTTGGTCGTTATGCCATACCTGTTTGGGTTGGCGATGGGTTTCGCTGTTGCCTAGTGGCCACGCGTCGGCGGGGTAATGCACATGCCCATCGACGTGACGAACGTAGCCAAAAAATTCATCAAAACCTCGTTTGGTCGGATAGGCGGGCCACGTTGCTGCCGAATCGCCATTGCCCTGCAAGCCATACTTCCCAATCAACGCCGTTTTGTAGCCAGCGTTTTTCATCACCGTCGCCAGCGTGTGATTGTCGGCCAAACTCTTGTCGAATTGGTTGTCCCGCACCTCGGCGTGTCCTTGGTGTACCCCGGTCAACAGCGATGAACGGCTGGGGGCGCAGACCGGAGCCGGGCAATAATGCTGGCGAAGCTGGATGCCTTCGGCCGCCATTTGATCGATCATTGGCGTATGCAGCCGCTTGTCGTGTTGGGAAGCGTTCTGGTGCAGCACTCCAAGGTCACCCCACCCCAGATCGTCACACAAAATGAAAATCACATTGGGCTTCGACGGTGGGTTGGCAGCCGTCGCCGCAGGGTGGATCCAGGCATAGGCCAGCGTCATCGTGAGAAAAAACAGGGCAGTCAATCGCATCATTCTTGGGGTATCACTCGTGATCGGAAGGTGGAAAAGCGTCGTCGTTGATCGCCGCTAGGAGCACGGCGGAATGGGATCGCATCAGGTTCGGTTGTCATTGTAACCCAATCTCTGCTTGTGGGTTTACCTGCGCGCCCTACACTGAACGACTCCCTGTTTTTTTGTTTGTATTGATTATCTTGCCGGTTATGACTGAAACCAATTCCGATCTGGCGGAGCAGCCGCCCCGCAAAATAGCGCCGAGCCCGAAATTGTCGGGACTGGGGCTGACGCTGGCACTTTTGGCGGTCTGTCTTTTCCCGTTGGCGGGGCTAAGTCTGTATGCGACATTTTATGGTCGAGCCGCCTCGCGATCGCTGCCGGTGGAAGTCTCGCTGGACCGCCAAACCGTCGTCGCCCCCAATGGCCAAGGCGGACTGTTGACCGATGTCGTGGTGATCGTCAACACGGCCGATCATGACATTCCCAATCTGACCGTGAATTTGAACGGCCAGTATTTTTTGTATCGTGATTCACCTCTGCAAAAAGGGGAAACGTTGGTGTTGCCGCAAAGCATTTTTATGACCAAAGCCAACCAGCGGTTTGTGCCGGGGCGGTACCCGATCACCGAGGTCACCGTGACAGGGCGACTGCCCAGCAACGCACGTGGGGTGACAGAAACCCACTTCGAGTAAGCCCCACCTCTGCCCTTCCTAGCTCTACCCTGCCCTGGCTGCTGGTTTGTCCGTCCGCCCGCCTCCGTTTGACCTGCAACCCCGCGAGAAACCAAACATGCGTCCCTTTGCCGCTCGTGTCCTCTCTCTGTTGACCGTTTCTGCCATCGTGATCGCGCCGTCGGCGGCGATCGGGCAAGGTAGTAAGCAGGATTACGAACGTTGGCAAACGCTGAGCAAGCGAATCAATCAACCCATTTTTAGGGACAAGGTCGATCCAAATTGGAGCGAGTCGTCCGAGGGAGCGTTTTGGTATCAAGTCCTCTCGTCCGATAATGTATTCCGGTACATCATCGTCGATCCGGCAACAAAGACTCGCAATGAGGCATTTGATCACGATCAATTGGCGAGTCTGCTTGCAGCGGAGCTGGGGGAGGACGCATCGTTATCGAAATCAAAGTTGAAGCTGCGATCGTTGTCCTTTGACCCCGAATTTACCAAGGCTCGGTTTGAATTTGGCAAGCGAAAATGGCAGTTCGTTCTACCCGCTGGCCCGCTCAGCGAGGTCGATTCGCGAGAACGCGATCGCGTCGATTCGGATGCCGCAGAAACACTGACTGCTAATCGACAGGTGCAGAGAAGTCGGGATGGCGGCGATCGGACGCAGATTCAGTTTGAAAACCGCACCGCCGAGCCGCTGCATTACAAATGGGTGACCCCGACGGGTGAGTACCGCGAATACGGCCGCGTTGCACCTCAGAAAACTGCATCGATTTCGACCTTCGAGGGGCACAGCTGGGTCCTGGAATCTCCAAGCGGTTCCATTGTCGCGGCATTTGTCGCCGACGTGTGGCAGTCGCTTGCTCGAATCGACGCGGATACGCCCCAGCCCAAACCTTTGCGAAATTTGAAAAAACGATCGGCACGTGCTGGCCGCTCATCGCAATCTCGTTCGCCTGATGATGCCTGGCAAGTCGCTTTCGAGAATCACAATGTCGTGCTGACATCCACCACTTCCGATGCACGAGCCGTTTTGACAACGGGCGGCGATGACAAAAATGGATTCGCAGGACGAGTTTGGTGGTCACCCGATTCTCGCAGTTTTGTCGTGATGAAAACCGAGAAAGTCGACGTGCGAACGATTCCGATTGTCCAAGCAGCACCGAAGGGTTCGATTCACTCTGAATTGCATACCGTCAATTATGCAAAGCCCGGTGACGCGATGGATCATCCGCGTCCCGTCCTGTTTCGTGTCAACGAAAACGAGATCGCCGAGACAACCGCCACGATGATTGACGATTCGTTGTTTCCTAATCCCTATTCGATTGGCGATTTACAGTGGCACGATGACAGCACCTCGTTTTCATTCTTGTACAACCAACGGGGGCATCAAACGCTGCGTGTGGTCTCGGTGGACGCGGAATCTGCTGAGCCGCGAGCGATGATTGATGAACAGAGCGAGACGTTTGTCTGTTACTCACACAAGACTTTCTTGCGGCGAATCGATGCGAGCAACGAAGCGATTTGGATGAGTGAACGCTCGGGGTGGAATCATCTGTACTTGATCGATCAAGCCAGCGGTGAAGTAAAAAACGCAATTACCCATGGCGATTGGGTGGTGCGGGGTGTCGAGCATGTAGACGAAGCGAATCGACAAATCTGGTTAACGGTTTCGGGGATCGACAAGGACCAAGATCCTTATCATCGTCATTTGATTCGGGTGAACTTCGACGGCAGCGATCTGGTTCGCTTAACGCGTGGCGATGGAGATCACGAGTGGCAATTCTCGCCCCAGCGTCGCTACATCGTCGATTCGTATTCGCGAGTCGATCTGCCAGCGGTGACCGAGCTCCGGGATGCCGAGACGGGCGAATGGGTTGTCGAGTTGGAAAAGGCTGATGCCTCCGAATTGCTGAAGACCGGATGGCAATTCCCCGAACGGTTTGTCGCCAAAGGTCGCGATGGGGAAACTGATATCCACGGGATCATCATTCGTCCCACCGATTTCGACGCGAGTAAAAAGTACCCGGTGCTCGAGGCCATTTACGCGGGGCCTCATTCCGCATTTGTGCCCAAGCAATTTGGCCGCCATAGCAGCTTGGTTGAAATGGCCGAGTTAGGATTTATCGTGGTCAAAATCGATGGGATGGGGACCAGCCATCGCAGTAAAGCGTTTCACGACGTGTGTTGGCAGAACCTTGGCGACAGCGGGTTTGCCGACCGCATCGCTTGGATGAAGGAGGCGGCGATCGACCGACCCGAAATGGACCTCTCCCGTGTGGGAATCTGGGGCGGTTCCGCCGGGGGCCAAAGTGCGATGCGAGCGCTGATTGCTCACGGCGATTTTTATCACGCGGCGGTTGCCGATTGCGGATGCCATGACAATCGCGTCGACAAACGCTGGTGGAACGAGCAGTGGATGGGATACCCCATCGGACCTCACTACGCCGAGCAATCCAACGTGACCCAGGCGGATCGGTTGCAGGGCGACTTGATGTTGATCGTGGGCGAGATGGACCAAAACGTTGACCCCGCGACGACGATGCAAGTGGTCGACGCGTTGGTCAAAGCGGACAAGGATTTTGAACTACTGGTGATGCCCGGCGTTGGTCACGGCGCCGCGAGCCATCCCTATGCTCACCGTCGCCAAGCCGACTTCTTTATTCGTAAATTGTGGAAGAATGAGCCTCGGTTCTAGAGGGCTTTCGCCGCGTTCATGGTACTGGGGTGCCGGTTCGGCCCGACGCGCTGCGATCCGCTAGCGTAGGGGGATCGGTTGGCGACGAATGTTGGAACGGGGCCGACGCGAGACCAACATGGGGCCAACATGGGGCCGAAACTGGCTCGAAACACGAAAAAAACGCTAGAAAACACCTTTTTGCTTTGATTCAACTTGCTTAGGCTAGAACCAGTTTCGTAAACGTCGCGTAGAAACCGTTCGAAAAGTCTCTCGTTTTCCGCTGCTATACTGCACTTTTTTGATGAACCTCGCTTCCCGAATCGCGTTGATTGCCTATGTGGTGGGCGGCTGGCTTTTGCCGGCAATGCACCATCACGCCGGGCATACGCATGCGTCGCCGTTCGGCGCGATGAGTTCGGCGTGCTGCTCGGATCACGATTGCGAAGCGGCTTCAGCGACGCCCGAAGTGCATCACGACGACGTGTCCAAGTGCTGTCACGCTCGCGATTGTGATGCGACGGAAACTAGTGCGAGCGCAAGCGATGTGGCAGCCCAGTCCGATGCGTTCTTGTACGCCGTGGATTCGGGCAACCCAGAGGCGTGTCTTGGGCTTTGTGCCCTGTGTGCCGCCCAAAGTTTGGTCGGTCAAACGATCACCAGTGCAGCAGGCTCGGTGGGCGATATCGAACTCGTTGATCGATTCGGTTTGACTGGAATTCAGTGGCCGCTCCGCGTTCAACGCGGCGGCATCTCTTCTCGCGGTCCTCCTGTGATTCTTTAAAGACGGTTCGCGGCCTTCGCGTCGCGTTCCACCATCGTTGATTGTGGCATCAGCAATTTGCTGTTGATGCTTGCTAGATCTTTCAATCGGCGCTGCGTCTGTTGATATTTCGATCCGGTCTTTTTTGAATCATTTTATTTTTTTGGAATCGTAGAGAAACGCAATGAATACGCCCTTTGTCTTGCCTGTGACGCGAAGTCCTCGCTCACGTTTTGTTATCCCACGCCATGGATTTACCTTGGTCGAATTGTTGGTCGTGATCGCGATCATCGGGGTCTTGGTTGGATTGTTGTTGCCCGCAGTGCAAGCAGCTCGTGAAGCGGCTCGTCGGATGAGCTGCAGCAATAATGTGAAACAGCTCGGGTTGAGCATTCACAACTACCACTCGTCGTACAACCAATTGCCGATGCATGGCGGTGGGACTTGGGTCAACGGAGCCGCGATCGGCAGCGACGTCAGCAACCGCATGGATCTTTCCGCTTGGGTTGGTTTGACTCCGTTTTTCGAACAGCAAGCGTTGTGGGAACAGATCAGTAACCCGTCGGGAGCCTACCCCGCGATGGGCCCGGAAACGGATGAAGCGAACTATCAACCCTGGGTCACGGAATTGGCAACGCTGCGTTGCCCGAGTGATCCCGGTGTAGGATTGCCTAGCTTTGGACGAACCAACTATGCCGTCTGTCTTGGTGATTCGATCCATTACATGGATCGCGGACCGCTGGGAATCGAGAGTGCGACGACCGTCACGCTCAGCAATCTGGCGACGCATGCGACCGAAGCACGTGCAGCTTGCCGAGGCGCGTTTGTGTCACACCAAACGATGCGTTTCCGTGACGTGTTGGATGGTATGTCCAACACGATTTTTGCAGGCGAAATCGCAACGGATCTCGGTGACAATGACATTCGTACGATTGCCGCGATCGGCAATGACGCGTCCGAATTGGTGCGTGAAGAACCCGACTATTGTGTTCACGACGGGTTGGTCGATCCGAATCGTCCCAAATTCTGGCTCGCTGGCGCGGCAACGCTTGCTCCTTCAAATCACGGTCGCGGATTTCGTTGGGCATCGAGCGGCTCGTCCTACACTGGTTTCAACACGATCATTCCACCGAACCGAGAACTCTGTTTTGGTGGTCCCAATGCAAGTTCGCATGGCGTCGCACCGCCGAGCAGCCGACATCAAGGCGGCGTGCATGTGTTGATGGGAGATGGCTCGGTCAAATTTGTCACCGATTCGATCATCGGGGGCGACGTTCACCACGAGAACGTTTGGAGTGGCGGAGCCGGCGAAAGTGCTCCGGGATCCAGGAGCCCGTACGGTTTGTGGGGAGCCCTTGGCACACGCGCTTCGCGAGAAGTCATCTCCGACGACTTCTAGTCCAATCGATTGCCGTTTCCGTTTCGGTAGCGAAAGTCGCGAAGACTTTCGAGAGGCATCCCCGTCGAGCCTTGACGCTCGTATCACGACTGTGCCAATGCCGGAGTCGGCTGTGGCAACGTGGCTGAAGAGCGTTGAATGATTTGCTGTGCCGCCAATGTCGCAAGCGCCTTCAGCGTCAGTTGCGGATTGATTTCGCAACCGGCGGGAAAGATCGAGGTATCGGCGACCGTCAGATTTTCAATCGCTTCGCCGCAATCGGTCATCATTTGGAAGGTCGTCGGATTGACCACGTCACCCAGCGACGCACCGCCTTGAGGATGCGTAGTTAACAGATTGACGAATGCGGGACCACGGCGGCGAATTTCGCTTAGTCCCCATTCAAAGTCATCCATGTTGCGGATGCGCAGCGGGCGGCCACATCGCATCAGGATCGATTTGGTAGGCAGATGCAAAGAGACGCCGTCGTCGGGTTTGGCGGCTGCGAAATAGATCCGTGCGACACGACGTAAACCACGCAGCAGCATTTCAAATTCATCACAGTCGAATTCGAGATGGAAATCGCCGCACGAATCGACATAGTTGCTGCAGCGAACTTTGGTGGGAACGACAATGCCCGACATCGACAGATGATTGAACTTGCGCATCACGCAGGCGAACTCTTTGAACCATCCGGTTAACGCGAGCGCCACGGTGCCGGGGAAGTGGCACCAATTTTCCACCGCAGGGACCTCGACCATTTTGCCGTTTTCCATGATGTTGCGGCGGTCG
>NZ_JBFHFD010000359.1:0-8753 GCF_041583735.1 Novipirellula sp. | reverse complement strand
GTAAAGCGACGACGGGTCGCTTTCTCAGCCACCTCAGGATTTTTCTTAACTTTTTTGTTGGCGATTTCGGTCATGTAAACTTTCCGTGCCCTCGACTTTGAAAAACTTCAAAGTTGTCTCACTCATGTTGGCACAGAGGGACTTCGCTTACCGCACGTTGGAACCCCAGCAACTCTCCCGGCCAATACCGAGAACTTTTGTGGATGACCACGCGACGTGGTGTTTGCTTGGTTTCGTCGTGATAGCGTTTTAATGCCTGCGTAATTAGATGGCGAGCTTGATTTTCATCAAGATGCGGGCTGTTTCCCATTTCAGATTGGTTCCATCGAAAATCCTTACCGCGTAGCACTATTCCTTCGCCACTATCATCAAAAGCCTGAGCAACGCTCGTTTGCATTGTGCCCGCTTCACTTCCCAACGGCGGAAAAAAGGTGACGCCGATGTAAAGTGTCCCATTCGATTTCAGTTTGGGTCCCCATGGGGTACCACCAGCCTTGTAGTGCATGCCGGTAAAGAAATTCCATGCACAACGAGATTTATGGTCGACGTTTCTTGACGTCGGAGTCGCTTCACTGGTGTGTTGTAAAAGAATTTGCGTTGGGATCCGGTACCGCATCGCCTCAGCCTTAATAGCGCGACGAAAGTCTCGATGGACGAAGCCAAGATCCGTATCGCGATAGTCGACTGTCCGGCAATGCTTGAGAAGCTCATCGGGCAATGCCAATACGATTACCTGCGGTTCCGATTCCTTTTCGGAAAGAAGTCGCATCTTGTCTGACACCAACTCGACGGATGCTTCAAACCTATGCCGACGGGACTTGATTCCGGCGATTGCCGCAATCTCGTTTTTGGTCACCGTTTCTCTCCAACCTGCGTCCATGATTGGCCGGGTGTAAAATCCGCGGTCGTCGCTGTAGCCGGGGAAGTCTAAATTCACTCCGTCACCAGATACGCCAGCAGAACACTCATCAATCCATCGTTCCGCAGACGCAATCGACTGACCGCTTCCAATGATCCCGATTCGTACCGAGGCAGGATGGCGTGTTTCAGACTCAACGAAGCGAGGCCCGTAAAGTGATATGCCGGCTTGTGGTGAAACATGTTCGCGACCACAACCGAAAACCAACGTAGGCTCTTCGTGGTACCGGCAGGCGACTCGCGGAATGATTAATTCGCCACTGACAGCCTGAATTCTACTCGTCATCTTTCAGCTCCACCTTTCCGTAGTCCAAGATTTGCGAATAGGCCGACGCTGAAAACAAATCGTCTTCGTATTCAATGGCTTCGACTTTTGGCAGATCATCAAAAACACCGGGCCACTCGATCGATGGTTGAATCAGATCAGTTGGAACCACAATGGACTGGCTCCCGAAATCGAAAATGATTCGCGGATTACCATCGCTTAAAAAGTCTCGCCAAAAATGCACTTCTTTGTGAACGTCAACGTTGTACATCCGTGATTTGCGACTCGTTGCCTTCTTTGTCGTTCGCTTGGGTGACAAAGGCTTGCTTCCGTCCGTGGTGAACCGTCGTTCCGGACGAATAGACAGGCACCAGCTGCTTGCACCAACTCGCTCAAACCTCAAGGCGACTGCAAGATGTTCCCAGAAGCCCTTTCCTTGACCTGTCTTCTTTGTAATCGGTTCACGAGCGACGCTTAGTGTCGACTTGCGTCCAGTCATCGTGAAGTAAACGACTTTACGTTCTTGATCGATATCTTCTGGCGGGAAATAGTATCGCTTGTGTTTTCTGTCTAGCATCAAGCCATGTCGGCCTGTCAACTTGTTAAGCGACCGATTCAACAGGTCGGAATACCAACGAATCCTGTCTGGATCAGGCCACCAGGATTCAAATGCATCCTCTTCTTCGACGCTGTTTAGGTCAACGAACTCGTCGAAAGGGCTGTCGTCTCGCGACAAATCGAAGAACGTGTAAAGCCGCTTGGCACGAATGATGAATGGTAGCATCATGCCGGGAATCGGTGCGCGTCCCATATTCCTCGCGACCGTTGTCTCCTTCGATGTACATGGGGCAGAATAGACGACGCGCGGCATGCGTTCGACTGCTAGCAGCGTGCTGGCAACCGTCTCGGTTGTCGTTTCACATGGCTCATGCAAGTTTTTAAATCGGTCGCCATAGGTCAAGCTGGCATCGACCCATCGTTCGTGGTCAACCTTGATCTGAATCAGTCTATCGACCGAATATTTCTGCAACTGTCGATCGACGATTGTATGATGCTTCGTGCAAAGCAGGATGAGATTGTCGTACCCGTCGATATCACCGCCGGGAATCGGCTTGTCTCGCCGAGGACCGTCATCGCCTTGACCGACGATGTGCGCCATCTCACCAAGCAACACGTCAGGATCATCTCCAATTGCCTTTTCATATAGTTTGCATCGACAGTCCGAGATTGCACATCGAGAGCCTGAACGCGTCCAAAGAATAAACTTGGTGCGGGTTTTGATAGACATCACTTCTCCTTTGCAAATAGCGGAATGAATCCAGCGTTCCAAGTTCAAAAATTATTTCACCGGAAAATGAAATATCGAGTCTTCGTCGCAGCAACGCAAAAAAACAATTTGCGAGACGAAGAACATGCACAACCGAATCGAGCATGGCGTTGCCGCAGTCGGTTACTATTAAACAGGCGACGCTGCACATTAAAATGTTTCGGCAGGGCCAGCCGAGAAGCCATCTGCCTGGGCCGATTGCGAAGTTGCATGTGGTTACAGTTCATGCGTTTGCGGTCTTTGCTTCCGTTGCGTAAGCCGCATCGACTAGCACGCGGTCTTCGTCGGTCATCTCTAACGATGCGTGATATTGCTCTGCCTCGGGTTCGAGAGAGAATGGGCCGGCGGAGAAGGGAATCGTATGTTGCTCGTCGTCTTGAAGGCCTTCAACGAGATCAACGATCTCTTGAATTGTCACGCGGAAAAATTCTTTGCGGAGATTCACTCCGTTCACCCGGCGATTGTGGAATGCTCGGTGGAGTGCAGCTTCCAACGCAGGTGCATTCGAACTTTCTAGCATCATGTGGACATCGAAGGGGAACGGAACCGATGCGTCGCCGAGTTCTCTAATGCGGTCCATCGGGTCCAACCGGCGAGACATTCCGATCTTGAAAATCTGGTCACCGAAGCTTCCGATGTTGCTGATCACGTACACATGCCCCGACTTTGTTTGCTGCGCCATCGACATTGCACGCTGACCGTTCGCCTCTGCTTCCTGCAATCGACGCCGCAATTCTTCGACTTCAGCAGAGTATTCATCGTGTGTTTGAGCCAACGCTTCTGCCAACGCCTTTTCAATGGCTTGGCGCTCCGCCGCGATCCGTTTCATCTCGCGTTCGAGTTCTCGTTCCGCTTTTTGTTCTTCCTTGATTTGCTCACGAATCCGAGCCTGCTCGGCTCGCTGAACTTCTTTTCGAACGGCTTCCGCATAATCAGCCTTCAGTTCCGCCTTGACCGATTCATAGATCTCGGAATCAACGGGATATCCCTTTTTTCCACAACACTCAACGGCCTTCTCGTATGTCTCCAGCATCCTGTGGTAATTGTTGGAGTTGAGTTTTGACTTGATTCCTTTCCGAACCTCCGTCAAATATCGGGTCGCGATTGCTGCGGAGGCGGCCTCATACGAGGCAATCTCGGTCTTTGCTTCGTCCATTGCTTCTAACACGCGCACTTGAACAGCAGACCACTCGTTTGCCGCGTTTTGACGGTCCGTTGCCGCATCGGTTAAGAGGTTCGCGTGTTGTTTCTGAATCGACGCTTTTTCCGCCGCGATCAGTTGCTCGAAATTCGTTTGGAGACCATGGCATTGTTGTACCAACGCAGTCTGTTGGCGATGCAACTGTTCCGCAGTTCGAACCAATGCTTTGTATGATTGACGTAGTTGGTTCGTCGTGGTGCTGTGGTCCAACCAGTACGCGACTCCAGCAAGTCCCAATGCGAAGGTTGCACCTGCAGCGACGAACAATGCGATTGTGATCCCGGAAAACGCTGCACATACAAACGCAATCGCAAGCGTGACAACTGTAATCAATGCAATCAGTTGAACTTTTGGTTGCGTCAATGGGTTACCGGATCCGACGAACTCGACTAGATCGGGCGGTAGCTCTGGTCGAACATCGAGGTAATCGACGAATAAGACGCGAGTCTTGCATTTGGGGCAAATCTGTGGCTTCGCAAATTTTTCTTCCTCTGCAGTGACCCTAGATCTGCACTCGGGGCAATAGCGTGTGACTTTGTTAGATTCATTCATCGCCAAGACTCGGACTCGTGTTCAGCAGTATTTTCATTGGTTGATTCACGACAACGGATACTTCGTCATGCAGGTAAACGCGTGGGTGATGAGTAAAGCGAGGTCGCTTGCCGTAGCTCCTCGGCGACTTCTGTTCGCAGTGACTCAGGTTCAATGACTTCAGCGCTGCTGCCGAAACTGAGGATGTAGCTCTTGATCTCGATCGTGCTGGTCAGCGTGACAGTGATGTCGACGCTGCCGCTAGGGCCTGGCGTCGCCGTTTGGCTGGCATTGATCTTGCGTTCGACCGCATAGCGTGCTGCACTGCCGCGAAATCGGATTCGGACCGTCACTGACTCACTGCCTGCGATGACTGCAAAAGCGCCTTTAAAATGTTCAGACAGATTGAAGTCGGTGGGGCGGATGAAGGGGAATTCGGTGACCTCGGCGGTCTCCATGCGATCGATTTTCCATGTCCGAATCTCGTCGTGATGGCAGGAATGACCGACGACGTACAGGGCACCGTTGTGCTCGGCTAAACCGTAGGGGTGAATGTCGTACGTGACCGGCTCGGTCGAGCGAGCCGAACGGTAGGCGATGAACGTCGCTTTGCAGTCCTCTACCCCCAACGTGATTGCATCGATCACGTCACGCTGCTCGGCGTAATCGCCGTACCCTGGCGATCGATGCAGCCACGGCGAGATCCGCTGGAAATAGTCGTCTTGGTTGGCTCCAAGTGCCACGCGAATCTTTTCAAACGCCGACTTCGATGCGTCGCCAATCAGGGTGCCATCGAATTCACCCGTTCCGGGCCGGCATAACATCAACGAAAACGCTTCGTCGTACGTGAACCGTACCTGCTCGATCGTATCACGCGACAGGCTGTAGGTCTTGCGGCCGTTCTGATGGACGTGTTCTTCAATCGCGAGTCCCAATTTCCTTAGCCCCACGATATCGCGGCGGATCGTCTTCTCACTGACGCCAAGCGATTCCGCCAGCGTTTCGATGGTCTCGTTTCCTCGCCCGAGCGTGATCAACCGCAGTAATCGAGGATGACGCATCCGCTGCGTTCCCATACTTTCCACAAATTCTCGCTTTTCTGCCCCCGTAACTAACCAATTCGCCTGATAAACCGCGATACGATTCAAAATTCGCATGTGCCGGAGTATAGCTGCTCAATTGCTAGCGGGGGAGCGGCTTGGACAGTATCTGTCCAAACCGGCACATTTTGCCAGAAAAGCCTTGCCTGACTTGGGTTGCCAGTGGTTGAGTCTGGGTTTTACGCGGTAACAGCGGGGAATGAGCGTTCGAAGATCGGGAGGCTTGGAGGACGTCGATGTCCGGCGAAAGTCTTGACGACTTCCGCTGCGAATTCCGGAGGGATTCTTAATCGTAATCTTACTCTTAATCCTAATCTTCTCGGATTGTTACCGGTCCAGCGAGGATCGCGGAAACGGGATTAAGATTACGAGTAGGATTAAGATTAAGATTAAGATTTGGCAGGTTGAGGGCGATGGCCTTACTGGTTGCTCTTTACAATCTTTCGCATCTGGAGTGAGACATCCGAGTTTTCGTAGATCTTGTCGATCATCTCGGTGTACACCTTCGCGAACCGCTCGTTCTTTGCCAGTTCACCAAACACCGACGTCAGCCTTAGAAACGACAAGGGGTCGTCGCGTGTTGCTGCGGCCGCTTGATGCAGTTCTGCTCGCTTGCCGTCGATAATCTCGAGTTCCTTGTTGTATTGATTCACCTCTTGGTCGCTGTACCAACACCATGTCGCAATCACTAACGCGGCATACTGGATGCTGCCGCCTCGCTCAAGATTCTCGGTGATCGTGGGAATCAGAAAGACGGGCAATTTGCTGGAGCTTTCCAAACAGATTCGCGACAGTTTGTCTTTGATATTCGGGTTTCCAAATCGCTCAATAAGAGTGTCTTTGTAGGCGTCCAAGTCGATGCCTTCGACGGCATCCAGTACCGGTGTGGCCTCGATGTCCATGAATTGACGCAGGTACGTCGCAAACAGTTCGTCCGAAACACATTCATCAATCGTTTGATGACCATAGATCGAACCCAAGATTCCCAAGACTGAATGACCGGCGTTAAGTAGCCGGATCTTCATCTTTTCGTAGGGTGTGACATCGGGAACGAACTGGGCTCCGACGTTTTCCCAGGCGGGACGGCCGTCGCAGAAATCGTCTTCGATCACCCACTGGCAAAACGGTTCGCAGGTCACCGGCCACTGGTCCTGCAGTCCCATTTCCTGTTCGAGATAACTGATATCCGCCGCCGTCGTGACTGGCGTGATGCGGTCGACCATCGCGTTGGGGAAGCAGACTTCACGCTCGATCCACTGTGCCAATTCCGGATCCTGTTGACGGGCAAACCCCAGCACCATTTTGCGAGTCAGGTTGCCGTTGTGCTGGATGTTGTCACACGACTGGACGGTAAAGGCCGGGATGCCCTTGTCGCGTCGCTGTCGTAGCGCCGCCGTCAAATAGCCAAACGCCAGTTTGGGCTGTTGCGGATTCTGCAAGTCGTGCTGTGCTTCGGGGTTGGCCATGTCGAATTCACCACTATCGGCATCAACGTTATAGCCCCCTTCGGTGATCGTCAGCGAGACGATCTTCGTGTCGGGGCTGGCCATCCGGTCGATGACCGCCTGCGGATCGTCGATTCCCATCAAGAAATCGACGAGCGAACCAATCACCCGGTTTTCGATCTTGCCGCCAGGATGCCGGACGATCAACGTGTACAGATAATCTTGCTGTTCTAATACATTCGCAATCTTGCGATCGGGCTCACGCAATCCGACACCACAGATGCCCCACTGCGAAAAATCACCCGAGTTCATCAGGGCATCGGTGTAATAGGCCTCGTGCGATCGATGAAACCCGCCGACGCCGATATGCACGATGCCGGTCTTGAGTTTGCTGCGGTCATACGTGGGTTTCGCAATCGAGTCGGGGAGTCGCTGCAAGTTTTCCTGACTCAGGGGAATGGGGTTGCTCATGACATTCTCTCGCAAATCTTCAGTGGGTTGTTTTGAATGTTTCGTTGGTTAGTAGCGTTTGGATCAATCGCTGTGTAGCGGAACTCGTCAAGAGTTTCGGGGACACTCGCCGTGAATCGAAAGTCTTGACGACTTCCGCTACGAGTTATTCTTAGCCCGACGGTTTCATCAATCATTGTGTTGCGGGTTCAGTGCCTTTCGTCGATGCAGTACCCAATAGGCAAAGACAAAGTAGGTGATCGTGAACACAAAGGCCCAGGTGTAAAAGATGTCGCGGTTCTGCTCGTAGGTCTCCAGATCGGGACTCCAAAACATCACCATCAGTGCTAGCACGATGGTCAATCCAAGACTGCTTCGCGAGAAGACGTGCAACACCTTGGAGAACATCGAATGATCCTTCACCGGCTCGCCCTCCTCGATCGCCTGCTGGATTTGAAACTCCTTGATCGCTTCGTTCTTCTTGCGTTCGGCCTCTTGTTCGGCCGGATACTTTTTGGCGGCGCCATACAGTTTGGCCAGGAACGTGTAGAGGATGATGGTGAATAGCCATGTCGGCAGGAACAGATAATAAAACGACATTACTTGCATCGCATTCAGCCCAAATCCGAACACCAACCCGGCTGCCCATGATGCGACCGCCGGCGTGCTGTGATTTAGTTTGCGGTAGGTGACCCAGTAGCGGGTGAATCCGATGCGAGGAAAAACGACATGTTCGGCAAACACGATTCCGCCCACCGGAACGACCAGTAGCCCGGCGTAGGTCAGCAGCGGAAGCATTTGGCCGAACACGAACGGGAAACATGCAACCACGACGGTTACACAGCCGACCGTAAACGTGACCCCTCTGCGAGAATGGTTGTAAAAGATGGCCTGGGCCGCCAACCCGGCTCGGTACAGATTCGCGTTCGCGGTGGTCCAGCCCGCAATGATCACAATCACGTAACCGGAAAGCCCCAACGCGCGATAGGCGACATCGCCGGGGTCAAGCTCGACGATTGTCGATTTGAGCAGCACTGCGGTTCCGGCGCCCATGATGCCCGCGCAAATCCAGGCGACATAGTGCCCGAATAACATCCCCGCACTGGTACATAGTCCGTAGATCGATCGCTTGGCGTATCGCAGTAGCGCCATGTCGATCAAACCAAAGTGGGTGATCGTGTTGGCTGCCCAGGCAAAACCGATCACCTCTAATAGCCCGATGCCGGGTTCTCCGGCGCTGTTCTTTCCGGTCCAGATCGAATGGTCACCGATTGTGATGAAATCTTGGAACCCATTTAGCGTCGTGCGTCCAAGCACCGATTCCGCCAGTGCCGGGAACAAGACAAGGGCACCGCTGACGAACATCACAACCAACCAGGGCCCACACAGTCCTGAAAATTCGGCCACGGCGCTAAATCCATACATCGCGACGAAGACGACGATCATGCCGACCGAAAGCACCACCATCACGAACAGTGCACTGGTGGGATACCATTGCAGTTGAGCCGGAATGTTG
>NZ_JBFHFD010000358.1:0-8758 GCF_041583735.1 Novipirellula sp. | reverse complement strand
CTCGACGCGTCTGAATTTCCGCAATCACCGCAAACTTGTCGTCGTCGATGGACGCGAGGCATTTGTAGGCGGCCACAATATCGGCGACGAATACCTCGCCGACAACGAAGATCTCGGTGTCTATCGTGATACGCACGTGCGTTTCGAAGGACCGATGGTGCAGTGCGCGCAGATCGTTTTTGCCGAGGATTGGCACGCCGTGACCGACGAACTACTCCAACAACTGCAGTGGACACCAACCCAATCGGAAAATGGTGAGGTCAAAGGGATTTGTCTTCCCAGCGGGCCGGCCGACACGTTTGAAACCGCGTCATTGTTTTTTCTGCAAGTGATCAATCGTGCGGAGAAGCGAGTCTGGATTGCAAGTCCGTACTTTGTTCCGGATCAACAGATGTCCACGGCGCTGCAGTTGGCGGCGCTGCGTGGCGTGGATGTACGTGTGATCATTCCCGAAGTGTCGGATGCACGCATGGTTTGGCTCTCTTCGTTTTCATACCTGCCAGAAATGGAAGCGGCGGGGGTGAAGATGTATCGCTATCGAGATCGTTTTATGCACCAAAAAGTAATCTTGGTGGATGATGACACCGCCTCGATTGGTACCGCTAACTTTGACAACCGTTCGTTCCGGCTCAATTTCGAGTTGATGATGGTGTTCTTTGATTCGACCGTTGCGGGTCGTTTGGCGGAAATACTCGAAGAGGATCTCCGTAATTCAGATCCAGCACCGGGCAGCGAGTTAACCGACAGCGCGTACCCATTTCAGCTGCTCGTGCGAGGCTCGCGACTGCTGTCGCCGATCCAGTAGTCGCGTGTGTGGCACACATAAATACGACGCGGTGTGCTGGCTGCGAAACGCGATTATCGTAATTTGCGGTGTTCGGATGTTGGAAACGGCATTGCTGGCGTTTGGCATCCACTATGATCTGTGTTTTCCGGTAAGCAAAGCAATGCTGGTCGCGAACGATCGTGACTCGTCACGCAGGCGGCTACCGTGATGCCCACCCCCATCCCCACAGAAAACGAAACCAAAGTTCATGTCCCCATTTGTCGCTGAGTTTATCGGCACGATGATGCTGATTCTGTTTGGCAACGGCGTGGTTGCCAATGTCGTCCTGGCCCGCACCAAAGGAAACGATTCCGGTTGGATCGTGATCGCAGCAGGTTGGGGGATTGCGGTGTTCATTGGCGCCTTTTGTGCAAACGATTTCAGTGGGGCTCACATTAATCCTGCGGTCACCATCGCGATGTTGATTGCGGGCAAATTAAGTCTCGGTTTGGCGATTCCCTATTTTGCCGCGCAGATGCTTGGTGCTATCGCAGGTGCGATCTTGGTCTATCTGTTCTACCGTGAACATTTCAAAGTCACCGAGAACGCCGACAGTAAACTGGCGTGTTTCTGCACCTCGCCCAACATTCGAAATTTGCCGCAAGCGTTTATGTGTGAAGCCGTTGGCACGTTTGCCTTGATCCTGCCCATTTTCTTGATGATTACCCCGAGTCTGACCAATGGCGACGCCGCTGTGGATACCGACCCCGTACTCGGGCTGGGCACGCTCGGGTTCCTGCCCGTGGGGATGTTGGTGTTTGGCATTGGGCTGTCGCTCGGCGGGACAACCGGATACGCGATCAATCCGGCACGTGATCTGGGGCCTCGATTGGTGCACGCACTGCTGCCGATCCCGGGAAAACGTGACAGCGACTGGAGCTATGCATGGGTTCCCGTCGTTGCTCCGATTGTCGGTGGTTCGCTTGCGGCGATCGTGTATTTGATGATTGCCTGATAACCTGCGGTCCATCGAGAACGTTGCTTCGATGGCTGGTTTCGTTATGATCGCAAAGCGGTCGACAACTTTGACTTGATAAAACTCTTTTGTAACGATTGATAAGCTATGGAAAACTTTTTGAAGCGATTCTACTGTCTCGGCCCAGCCACGGTTGCTGTTGCATGGTGTTGTCTGGCGCACGTCAACCTTGCCACCGCACAATCGCCCCGCATCGCGGCAGAATCGAAATTAACATCGGCCGATTGGCCTGGATGGCGAGGTACCACCGTCAACGGCATCGCGTCATCGGATCAAGATCCACCTTTAAAATGGAGCCGCGAAGACAACGTGTTGTGGCGAACGCCGATCGCGGGTCGCGGGCACGGTTCGCCTACGCTGCTCGGTTCACGCGTTTATCTGCCGACTGCTGACGAATCGCGAAAGGTCCAGTTGGTGTTGTGCATTGATCGTGCTACTGGCAAACCGCTATGGGAGTCCGTCGTGCATGAAGGCGGGTTCGAGAACAAGAGCGGCCGCAAGGCGAACGAGAAAGCAACACTGGCTTCGTCGACCATCGCAACCGACGGAACGCGTTTGTACATCAATTTCATCAACGACAGTGCGATGTTCACCTCCGCATTGGATTTAGATGGAAACGTGCTGTGGCAGACTCGCGTTAATGACTACTTGATTCACCAAGGTTATGGATCCTCGCCAACAATCTACCAAGATTTGGTGCTTGTCACGTGCGACAACAAGGCGGGCGGTGCGATCGCGGCATTAAACCGAAACACCGGTGACATTGTTTGGAAGCGGAAACGCCCCGAGCTTCCCAATTACGCATCGCCGGTCGTTTTGAAGATCGACGGACGTGACCAATTGATCGTCACCGGATGCGATTTGGTGACCAGTTTGAATCCGTTGACGGGTGAAACGTTATGGGAAATCGAGGGAGCGACCACCGAGTGCGTGACCACCACGGTGACCGACGGGACACACGTGTTCAGCAGCGGCGGTTATCCCCGAAACCACCTGGCAGCAATCGTTGCGGACGGATCTGGGAAGATTGCTTGGGACGAAAACTTGCGAGTTTATGTACCGTCGATGTTGCACCGTGATGGCTATCTGTATCTGACACTCGATGCCGGAGTCGCGATGTGTTTGGACGCCAAGACGGGTGAAACGATGTGGAAGAAACGGCTCGGAGGATCGTTCACCAGTTCGCCGGTGATGGTTAAGGATCGCATTTACGCTACCAACG
Organism: Novipirellula sp.; assembly: GCF_041583735.1. Lineage (NCBI taxonomy): Bacteria > Pseudomonadati > Planctomycetota > Planctomycetia > Pirellulales > Pirellulaceae > Novipirellula > Novipirellula sp. Next base: position 5,734 of record NZ_JBFHFD010000358.1, on the reverse strand, counting down.
AAGACGGGCAAACGTTTATTTTTCGCGCCAATCCGGATGAATATGAGAGCCTCGGTGAGAACCGGTTGGGCGAAAGCGTATTTGCGTCCGCAGCAATCGCCGGTGGCCAGATCTTTTTGCGGACTGCAGCCCACGAAGACGACAAACGCCAAGAGTACTTGTACTGCATCGGCGAGTAGACTGATGGCAGGCGATCGGAACTCACGTTGTGACGAATGCACAATAACATCATAAGTGGCGGAGAATTGGCTTGCCTGACCGTTTCGCCAACTCAAACGTTTTACCAGCCCAGACTTACGTCGTTCTGCCAATACGCATGAGCCGTAACTGCAAAGCTCAATCCTCGACCGGCTTGTTGATTGATTGAGCCGCGACGCGTCAGCGGTCGGGTCCCACGCGGCACCCGTGCGTTGCAGCCCATGGCTCACCATTGCGATTTGCATTTGGATTCAATCGACAAGCCTTGACCATGCTACGGCAACAATCGCTGGGGCTGGGCGATCGCCGATTCCTCGATCCGGCCGACGGGACGTTGCCCCGATCCTGGTCGTCCTCTGTCTCCTAAATCCTCTCGAGCCTGTTCGGCCAACGCCATCAGCCGATCAACGATCTTGGGATGCTCCGCGGCGACGTTGTGTACGCTTGCGATGTCCTCGACGACATTGAATAGCAGCGGTTCAGACGGCTGATTCGGTTTGAAATGCGGATGAGGCCTTCCCGTCACTGGCAAGAATAATTTCCAAGGACCACTGCGGATCGCCTGCAGTTGATCGGTGTGATAATAGTAGAACGCTTGGTAGGGTGATTTGGCGGATTGTTCGGAAAACAGCAACGGCGAAATGTCATGACCATCGATCTTGCGGTCTTGCGGCGACACTCCGCCCGCGAGTTTGGTGAACGTCGGCAACAGATCCATGGTGGTTGCAAGTTCTTCGCAAACCGTCCCCGCAGGAACCTGGCCGGGTTGCCAAACGATCGTTGGTACGCGGAACGCACCTTCGGCAGTGCTGTACCCGCGACCGTGTAGTGGCAGATTCGAACCTCGGCTCAGATCGTTGACATTGCGTTGGATCGGAGCTCCGTTGTCCGACGTCCAAACGACCATCGTGTTTTCGGCAATCCCGAGTTCTTGCAATTGATCCAGCATCACGCCGATCGACCAATCGAGTTCTTCGATGGCGTCCCCCCACGGCCCGTTTGCACTTTTGCCACGGAATTCATCGCTTGAAAAGGGTGTCGAGGTGCTGCCCGGCATCGCTTGTGGGAAATACAAAAAGAAGGGTTCGTCGCGATGTTCTGCGATCCACTGCATCGCCCGTTGCGTGTAACGCTTGGTCAACCCGTTGCGGTCACAGGGGGCTTCGATGACCGTTTCGTTTTCCATCAGCGGCAGTGGCGGCCATTGCGAACCGTCTTTCCACACTCGTGCCGTCATGTCGTCCGAGTAGGGAACACCGAAAAAGAAATCGAACCCTTGCCGCGTCGGCAAAAACTGCCGCTGGTCCCCTAAATGCCACTTGCCGACGATCGCGGTGGCATAACCTGCAGCCTTGAGTGATTCAGCAATCGTCACTTCATCAGGGTTCAGTCCGTAAGGCGAAACGGGACGCAACACCAAACCGTCGCGAGGATTGGTATGCATGCCAACACGTTGTGCGTAACAACCGGTAATCAAACTTGCACGCGACGGGGTACACACGCCCGCGGTCACACAGAAGTGCGTGAACTTGCGGCCTTCGGCGGCCATGCGGTTAAGATTCGGAGTGCGATGAAGCTTCGAACCAAATGGCTCGATATCGCCGTAGCCAAGGTTATCGCAGAAGACGACGATGAAATTGGGTTTCTCCGACGCTTGGACTTCCTTGGATCCATGTACCAGGATCGTGATCGCCAATGTCAGGCAAACGATGGCCCAGCGAAGTGGTTTCGTTCGTCTCGGTACTCGTAGTCCTAGCATTGCTGGTCGATTTGACAGTCGTCGTTGCGGTGGGATCATCGGAATTTAGGTGGGGCGAGGAGGAGGGGAATCGAAAGGACGCGAATCACAGTCGCCCTGTTGGATCGAGTATTATAGGGTACCAAACGGTGACGCTTATCACTGAGCGTACGCCCATGGTCATTTTCGATCTTTCTAGCGAAATCACTGGGAATCGTTGTTTACAATGTCGCAGTGCAGGACATTAGCACCAGTGAACTGCGAAGCGCCAAGTTCCAAGGTCGAATCGAGCGTTATGGCCGATTCCGGGCACGCAGCATTCAAATTCCCCACAGCACTGAACTGAGAAGAAGGAATTCATGACACGATCCATCCGCAATTTGTCTCTCTTGATCGCCGCTTTATGCATGGCGATGATCCCATTGGCAGCCGACGCGGTGGCGACGGAACGCGAAAACGACTCGCCCAAACGGCCGAACATTCTATTCATCATCGTCGACGATCAGTCGCCCGAAGATTTCAAGTTTTACAACCCAAAGTCGACGCTGCACTCGCCGAACATCGACAAATTGGCGGCCGAAGGGATGGTCTTTGACGCCGCCTATCACATGGGCTCGTTCTCGGGAGCCGTCTGCACTCCATCACGCCACATGGTGATGTCGGGCCGCACCGTTTGGCATTTGCCAATCGCGCCCAACGGCAAACAGCTGTGTCCACCCAATCTAGAACAGAACACGCTTGCTGCGGTGTTCAATCGATCGGGTTACGACACGATGCGAACTTGCAAACGAGGCAATTCTTATGAAGGGGCGAACAAACAATTTACGGTGCGTCACGACGCCACCAAACGCGGCGGAACCGACGAATCGGGCAGCCCGTGGCACGGCGATCAAGTCATGAACTATTTAGATCAACGCGAAGCGGATAATGATTCGGATCCGTTTTTGGTCTACTTTGGATTTTCGCATCCGCACGACACTCGTGATGGCCGACCTGAGTTGCTTGAAAAGTATGGGGCCACCAATCACACCGATCGCAACACGCTGCCTGACGAAAATCCCAAACAACCTGCACTTCCGGAAAACTACCTTCCCGAGCATCCGTTCCCCCACGGGCATCCGGGATTGCGTGACGAAGTCTCGGTCAGCGGCGTCTGGACGAACCGTGACGAACGCACGATTCGCAACGAACGTGGCCGTGAATACGCTTGCGACGAGGCGATCGATATCCAAGTCGGTCGAGTACTGAAGAAGCTCGAGTCGATGGGCGAACTCGATAACACTTACGTCGTTTATACCTCGGACCACGGCATCGCGATTGGTCGTCATGGATTGCAAGGCAAACAGAATCTGTACGAACACACATGGCGAGTTCCGCTGATCGTCAAAGGACCAGGGATCAAACCAGGTTCGCGTGCGATCGGAAACACCTACCTGCTCGACACGCTGGCGACGCTCTGTGATCTGGCGGGCATTGATCCCCCGGAAACCAACGAAGGGATCAGTTTTAAACCGGTTTTGGAAGGGAAGAAGTCAAAGGTGCGTGATGTGTTGTATGGCACCTACAGCGGCGGTACCAAACCGGGGATGCGTTCGGTCAAAAAAGGCGACTGGAAACTGATTAAATACGATGTCTTGGATGGCACCGTACGCGAGACGCAGCTCTTCAACCTCGCAGAAAATCCTCATGAATTTTTGGCGGAACATGGCAAGCAGGATCCAATGCAGACTGATCTCGCAGAGAATCCAAAATACGCTGACAAATTGGCCGAAATGGAGGCGTTGCTGCTGAGCGAGATGCGGCGGCTGGACGATCCGTATCGGCTTTGGGATCAACCTAACGACGGATTGACCGCACCGGCCAAACAAACGCCGAAGAAGAACAAGCCAAAGAAGTCGAAGTAACCTGCGACTTCGTTTGTCCGATCCCCACCGCTGACTTCTTTTGAGAGTGCTTCGTTGATGTTGTTTCGCGTTTGCATTGCAATGTGCGTTTCGCTCGCGTGTGGTGTTCCTCGCACTCACGCGGGCGATCCCGCGGGGCCAATAACTTCGTCCCGGCCACCGAACGTGTTATTCATTGCCGTTGACGATTTGGCGTGCACGCTTGGTTGTTACGGTGACGTGATCGCCAGGACGCCGAATATCGATCGGCTTGCCGCCAGCGGCGTTTGTTTCCAACGAGCTTATAACCAATTGCCGCTGTGTAACCCCACTCGGGCGTCGATCATGACGGGACTGCGGCCTGACAAAATCAAAGTCTACGACCTCGATCGCCACTTTCGCGACGAGTTGCCCGATGTGGTCACGCTATCGCAATCGTTCCAGGCAGCTGGTTACTTTGCCGCACGCGTTGGCAAGATCTACCACTACAACGTGCCTGCGGCGATTGGGACGGACGGTTTTGATGATCCGCCGTCATGGAATCAAACCATTAACCCCCGAGGTCGCGATAAGACCGACGAGGTGTTGGTCTACAACGCCGAACCGCATCGAAAGATCAGCGGTGCACTCAGTTGGTTGGCTGCCGACGGCGAGGATGAAGAGCAGACCGACGGGATGATCGCCAGCGAAGCGATCAAGCTCATGCAGCAGAAACGCGACAAACCATTCTTTCTTGGCGTCGGTTTCTTTCGTCCGCACACGCCCTATGTCGCGCCAAGGAAATACTTTGATTTGTATCCGGCAGCTGAGTTGCGGTTGCCTTACTCGCCGCCCGGCGATCGCGATGACATTCCGCTTGCCGCGTTCGCGCATAATTGTCCCGTGCCGAACTATCAGCTCGATCACGACACGCTAATCAAGGCAACGCAGGCGTATTATGCGTGTGTGTCATTTGTCGATGCTCAGGTCGGACGGCTGCTGGATGCGCTTGAGCAGCTGGATCTCGCTGAAAATACGATCGTGGTTTTTTGGAGTGATCACGGGTATCACTTGGGCGAGCATGAGGGCGTCTGGCAAAAGCGAACCCTGTTCGAGCAATCCGCTCGCGCCCCGTTAATCATCCGCTCGCCACAGCACGCCAAGGTTGGGGGGGATTGTCGCCGTGTTGTTGAGTTCGTCGATATCTATCCGACACTGACCGATTTGGCTGGGGTCACCGCGCCAGAGGATCTAGACGGCCAGAGTCTGCGTCCCTTGTTGGACAATCCGCTTGCCGATTGGGACTCGGTTGCGGTGACGCAAGTGCTGCGTCCCGCCGACGATCGGCTTGGCGATCCGGTGATGGGGTGCAGTATCCGCAGCGACCGCTACCGGTATACCGAATGGGGCGAAGGCAAATATGGATTTGAATTGTATGATCACCACGTCGACCCATTGGAGTTCGAAAATTTGGCGATTGATCCGGACGAGCGGTCCCGGAGCGTGATTGCCCGATTACGTCCGCTGTTGCACGCACGTGCATCAGGGCAAACTCCGACAACGCCATTCAATCCAGAACGGCTTTAGGAACGATGTCATGGACGAATCCAAATCACCGCCGCTTCGACCACCTTTGACGGTGGCGATGCTGGCGTTGGTGATTGCGGGTGAAGCGATCTTTTTTTTGCCGTTTGTGATCGCTCGTGTGTTTCGTCCGACTTTGCTAGAAGTGTTCGGGATCAGCAACCTTGAACTCGGTTACGCGTTTGCAGCCTACGGCGTTGTTGCGATGCTGGCGTACTTTCCTGGCGGCCCGCTTGCCGACGCGTTTGCGGCTCGCAAGATGATGACGGTGGCTTTGCTATCGACGTCGCTTGGCGGAGTATTGCTGGCGGCGATCCCGTCGCTGGGGGTGATGAAGTGGTTGTATGCCTAT
>NZ_JBFHFD010000357.1:0-8783 GCF_041583735.1 Novipirellula sp. | reverse complement strand
GAAGCATCGATGCGCACGTCAAACACCTCGGCGAAACGCTAAAGCGAGCAGCCGAGCACAAAGGGACGTCGCTGGTCGAGGTCTACCAAAACTGCAACGTGTTCAATGACGGCGCAATGGCTTACGCCCAAGAACGCAAGCAACGGGCTGAAAACGTGGTCGAACTCGAGCACGGCAAGCCTCTGATCTTTGGTACCAACAATGACAAAGCAGTGCGATTGGTCGGCAACCATCTTGAAGTGGTCAACGTGTCCGACGTGCCCGCAGACGACTTGCTGATTCATGACGAAAAGGAAATGAATCCCTCGATCCAAATGATGTTAGCTCGGATGCGATACCCCGAAATGCCTGAACCGATCGGCGTGCTGCGTGCCGTCGAAGGGATCGCCACCTACAACGACCAGATCAACGACCAAGTCACGCTTGCCAAACAGAAAAAAGGCGAGGGAGACCTGCAGGCCCTCTTCAACTCGGGTGACACCTGGGACGTCGCCTAAGGGCCGAGCCCAAGGTAAATTTAGGGGCAGCCAAAACTCACGCGTGAGTTTCGTATCGCACAGAAGACAAACCAAAGTGCCGATAAAACGAAAGCCTTGACGACTTTCGCTACGACTAACCCTAACTCTCATCCCCGACAAATTATCGGCTTGAGCGAATCGGAATGCTCAAGCAGATATGACCTCAGCCGATAACGCTGAAGGTGAGCGGGCGAGCGAACTGCGTCTTCCGCAGCTTGCTCGCGTGCTCGTTCTATCCGTTGCAACTCTTAATTTGGAAATTGATATGCCCCGCGGAAAAACTTATTCGGACGCTTCCAAGGCCATCGGCGATACCCCGATGATCCAAATCAATCGACTGGTCCCCGCGGATGGCGCGACGGTGTTCGCGAAGTGCGAATTCTTTCAGCCGCTCAATAGCGTAAAAGACCGTATCGGCGTGGCGATGATCGAAGCGGGCGAGCGAGATGGCAAGATCACCAAAGACACGCACATCATCGAACCGACCAGCGGGAACACCGGTATCGCGTTAGCGTTTGTCTGTGCAGCCAAAGGCTACAAGTTGACGCTGACCATGCCCGAATCGATGTCGGTCGAACGCCGTGCTCTGCTTCGCGCGATGGGAGCCACTTTGGTTCTGACTCCTGCGGCCGAAGGAATGAAGGGAGCGATCAACAAGGCGGGCGAATTGGTCAGCGAAAACAGCAACGCGTACATGCCTCAGCAATTCGAAAACCCTGCAAACCCCGCAATTCACGAAGCAACCACTGGCCCCGAAATCTGGGCCGACAGCGGCCAGAACATTGATGTCTTGGTTGCGGGTGTCGGCACCGGGGGAACGATCACAGGGGCAGCCCGTTACCTGAAAAAACAAAACCCGAACTTCAAGGCGATCGCCGTCGAGCCGATCCACTCGGCCGTCATCAGCGGTGGCGATCCTGGAAAACACCGCATCCAAGGGATCGGCGCCGGTTTTATTCCCAAAAATCTCGACACCTCGATTGTTGACGAAGTGGTCAAAGTCGATGACGAAGATGCGTTCGAATGGGGCCGCCGGCTCGCCAAAGAAGAAGGCATCGTGGCGGGGATCAGCAGCGGAGCGAACATGTGGGCAGCGGCTCAAGTCGCCGCACGTCCCGAAATGAAGGGCAAGCGGATCGTCACGATCATGTGCAGCCTAGGCGAACGCTACCTCAGCACGCCCCTGTTTGGCGACCTGGGAATGTAGACCCCACGATTCGCGGGCACCCGGCCAATCGGGCATCCGGCAAAACAAGCACCCGGCCAATCAGGCATTCTGGGGATTTCGCCAAAACCAACCGCTCGCCGCTGCTGCGTTCTTACAGCAGCGCGGCGCGAGCCCGATACAATCGACTTAAATACCAACCCGGGGGTGCTTCGAATCCTGGCAGTGCTTCGCCAAGGTGATCGCCGCAAATTGGTGATCGCCGCAAAAATACCATCGGCGCATAAAAAAAGGCCCAGGTCTTTGCCCCCCGGTGCGACGAATCATGCTGGATCGTCGCTGAGCTAAAGACCTAGGCCCAAATGCGGTGCTAGAATACCCATCGGCGTTTTGCCCCACGCAATGGTGTGCCGATTCGTCCTCCAACACGATTTCTTATCGGAATTGTTTTAGCGACCAGTTGACTCGGATTGCGAAAAAATTTTTTCGTTTTTTTAGAGGGTGACGCAGTAAGCCATCAGCGATTGCCATTCTTTCCACTGCACGTCTTGGCATTGGCCGTACAACTGCGTCGATCCCCGGGTCGCCTCGGCGCAGGCGTCGACGAATTCTTCGGGACTGCGAAATTGGTCTCCACAGATTTCGGCGAGCTGTGTGATCACGGGATGCTTACCGACACGGCGGAACCAGTACTTTGCGTTACTGAAATCGCCTTCACGACGATGCATGATTCCGTGCCAAAAACTGCCCTCTTTTTCGTCAATATCCTGGCTAATTCGATGACTGCGGTCCAAATCGCCAGCCAAAAGCCACAGTCCGCTGGTGCACAATTGGGCCCCTAGCGGCGAAGACGCGTTGATCGACTTGGCAATATCGCCGCTGCGAAGCAGCGTTTGCAGCGTGGCGACACCCTCCCCCCCGCTACGGGCCCCATCGCCCAGGTCGGGCATCGGTGCATTTTGAATCGCCTCGATCAGTTCGTTCGAGAATCCAGAGAAAGCCTTCGTGCAAAAGGAGTCCAAGTTTGGCAAAACGTCGCCTCGCTGTACTACAAATGGAATCGGATTTTGGGGTGAACAATGACCAGCAAGGCTACCGGGACGCCGCCTGGATTGCTAGACTGCGACACGGCGATGACGGCAACTTATTACAATGGCCTTCATCGTAATTCCCTCTTCGCTTCGCTCCTGCCCCCTGCAGAGACCTGATGACTAACGGCGACAATCCGACTTCTGACCTTCCCGTTTCTGACGCATCCGCTGCATCGTCCCCCGCAGGGACCAATGCAAAGTCGGCGACCCCCGAGGCAGCCGCCTCGGCGAGCCCCAGCGAACCGACTGCGAACTCGGCGGACACAACCGACGCCAACGCTAGTGCCAGTGCTTCAGAAAGCAATGCTCCAGAGACCAGTGCGGCAAAAACGCCCGGCACTCCCGCTTCGCCCTCGGCCGCTCCGTTGGCCGGAGCCGTTCGCGGCGCGGGCCCATTAGCGTCCCGCGGCCTTGGGGTTGCCAAGCCCGCTTCCCCTTCGGTATCGCCAGAAAAACTTGCTGCCGCGACCGCGGACGCTGCCAAGAAACCAAAGAAGAAGTCCAAGAACCGCACCCCACGCTTGCCTGGTGATGATGCATCCAAGCCAGCATCGTCCGCTCCGGTTGCCGCCAAGAAGGTCGCGGTTCCGAACCGACGCGAATCGTTGTCGGCGGACCTGCAAGCCGAACTTGATGCGGAACTCGGTCTGGCCGATGTCGAATCGATGTTGGGTGGCAATGCCGGGATGCCCGACCGCCGCGAGCCACTTGCCGAGGGCGCCCGCGTCCATGGCCGTGTGCTAAAAATCAACGACGACACGGTCTTCGTTTCGCTCGGGGGGCCTGATGAAGGCGTCGTACCATTTGAGCAATTCACCGGCGAAGAACCCAAGCCCAATGACAATATCGAAGTCATGGTGCGAGGTTTCAATCGCGAAGACGGTCTATACGTGCTGACGCTGCCCGGATCGGCGGTTGAAGTCAACGATTGGGAAGACATCGAAGAAGGGACTGTCGTCGAAGCGGTCGTAACCGGTCACAACACCGGTGGACTCGAGTGTAAAGTCGGCAACATGCGTGGCTTTATGCCAATCAGCCAAGTGACCGAATTCCGTGTCGAAGACCTGTCGGAATTCGTCGACCAAAAACTCGTTTGTATCGTCACCGAATCGAACGAACGTCGCGGCAACCTAGTACTCAGCCGACGCGCCGTCCTTGAACGCGAACGAGAAGAAAAGCGCAAAGAGCAGCTCGAGAAAATCGAAGTCGGCGACACCTTGGAAGGGGTTGTTCGCAGCGTCAAAGATTTTGGTGCATTCGTCGACCTCGGTGGCCTCGAAGGCCTGATCCACGTCAGCAAGCTCAGCTGGGAACGAATCAAGCATCCAAGCGAAGTGATTCAAGAAGGCCAGATGGTGAAGGTCACCATCGACAAAATCGACAAGGAAACCGGCAAGATTGGCCTGTCCTACCGCGACTTGTTGGAAAACCCGTGGGACACCGCCGAGGCCGCCTTCGCCGTCGGCACGATCCACAAAGGAACGGTGACACGAACCGCGCCGTTTGGCTGCTTTGTCCGCCTGACTGCGGGTGTCGAAGGCTTGGTCCACATCAGCGAACTGGCGCACCACCGCGTCTCGAAGGTTGACGCCTTCGTCAGCGAAGGCCAAGAAGTCGAGGTCAAGATCCTGAGCTTCGACCGCGATTCACAGAAAGTCGCCCTTTCGATCAAGGCGGCTCAAGCCGTCGCGGCCGACGCCGACGCTAAACCCGAAGTCGAAGAGGACGAGCCTCAACGTGAAGTCGCGATCAAACCGACTCACCAGGGCCCGCTTCGCGGTGGCAACAACACCGATTCGGGCGGCGAGCGATTCGGGTTGCGTTGGTAAAGACGGGTTTTGATCCCTAACGGTTTCCGATTGAACGCCCGAGCGATGTTTATTTATAGCGGTGCGGCGCAAGCCGCCCGGTCGTTTTCGAACGTTTTACTCGCCGCAACCGGACGACTCGCGCTGCAAGCGCTAACCAAGATGATGGTTTGCGGCGTTTTTCGACAAAGCGGCGTCCGACGCGAACCGCTGCCGCATCTTCCTATTTCACGACACCTTCGATCACGCCGCAGTGCACCAGCGTCGGGACCTTGGCCTTGCTCGCCAGCCCGGCTTCGGCCATCCAAGTCCGATACTCCGCTTCGCTGTACGCGCGGCCTTCGGTCAGCGTGAACAATGCGGCAGAATACAGTGCAATCGGCAGCGGACCGTCCAGCGAATCATTCAAGAAGACATCGTGAATGAACAACCGGCCGCCGGGCTTTAACGCCTCGACGCAGCGACGTATCAGCTGCTTGCACTCGGGAACATCCCAGTCGTGCAAGATGTTCGACAGCAAGACCGCATCCACGTTTTGCGGCAGCGGATCGGTAAACATGTTGCCTGGATGCAACTCCACTCGATCGGTCACCCCGTAGGTTTCGGCAAACTCGTGGGCAACCTTCAGCACGTCGGGCCGATCAAAGACGACCGCGCGCAACTGAGGATTTTTCTGCAGCAACGCATAGCTGTAGATCCCCGTACCGCCACCAAGATCCAAGAGGGTTTGGGCATCGCTGATCGGCAATACTTCGGCGAGCGCCGGAGCCACATTCTTGGCTCGTCCGGCAAGCGCCAAAGTAAAATGTCGCGCCGACGCCTCGGCATCCATCGCCGACTTTGCTCCATCGCGATAGATGAACGCGGTTCCCGAATCCCCTTCGGACCCGAGTGGCTTGTTGCTTTTCAACAAGTCGACCATCGACATCACGCCAGGCGATTGAGCCGCGAGCGACAGATAGTCGCCACAATCCAATCGCGATCCCGGAACAAGATGCTCCGACGCCAACGCTGTCAAACATAACTTGCCGTCATGCTGCTGCAGCAAATCCATCGCACGCAGTGCAGTGACCAACACGTTCGCCGGACGCGGTTGAAGCCCTAGCTGATCCCCAAGTTCCTCAAGAGTCATCGGGCGTTTTGACAAACACCCAAACAGATCAAAATGAGCGACCGCGGCGGTCAACAGCTCGGAACCATAACTGCCGCGAAAGAGTTCAAAGATGGGCGTGGGATCAACCACCGGCGGCTGGATCGCAGATTCATACATGAGTGGCGTCATTGGAGAGAAGAGGAATGAAGGCGATTACGAGGACGCAGACACTCCAAAGTAGCCATCAAGTGTTGGCTTGGCTAAATAACGGCGTCCCCAAATCATCAGAAACAGTTTTAGTGAAAACCATCCCACGATAAAGAGCATGCTAATCACCACACCAATAGTCGAAAACCATGCCATCGTTTCACCTCCCATACCTCCGCCTTGCTGGCCTGCGATCTTCTGCATGTATTCCTGCGTCACCGGGAACAGTTCGAACTGAGTGAGCGAGTAGACAACGACTCGCACCGATTCAAAAAAGATCGCGACTAGCAGCGTACGGCGAATCCAGGATCGACTCCACAATTTGCGTTGAATCAAACCGATGCCGCCTGCAAACAGTGCCGCGCCAATCGCGATTCCCAAAAAGCTTAAAGCGATATTGACGAAGTAGTACCTGCCAAGGACCGCCATCATTTCACGTTGCATCTCGCCTTGGATCTCGCCGGCGGCTCCCGACGGAGTAAACATCGAGGCAAACCGCTGCGCGAACAACGTATTCGCCAAGCTTCCCAGCGAACTCAATCCACCCAGAATTCCCGCGACAATGCAAACCACGGCAACAACCGTGATCCCCGTCGGCCGAACGACCGCAACGTCGTCGGCCAATTGTGCCTGAACATACGGATTGGCTTCTGTGGGATGGCCCGCAGCTTCCGAAGAGGATTCAGTCATGATGGTCAATTCCGAAAGAGAGAGCAAACGATGCGATGAACGCGAGTGAAGGAACGAAGCCACTATTACGGCAGAGACAAAAACGCTTGCTGAATCTCACGTGCCGAATGTCCTTTCTCGGCAAATCGAAACGCATCGGTCACCGGTCCGTTCAGTAGAACGATCAAACCATAGATCGATAACGCAATTTGAGTCGGTGCACAGTAACACGTCAAACACATCAACATCCCCACGCACAGCATGACGATCGCGAACGTGCGGCTTTGAAACTTAATGACCCGCACGCCAGCCCAGATGGTAAATACGGCGATGGCCAATACGCAAACCGCTGCGACGCCAAGCCCGATCAGCATCCCCAGTTCCATTTCTTGAGGCATTGGTGGCGGATTGGCTCCCTGTTTTGCCGCGTCTTCGCGAATGCTGCGAAAAATCATCGGCATCGCAAACGCGTACCCGCCAAACACCAGCCCCATCAACGTGATAAACACGCCTTGCACGATCATCAACACACCGAGGATCGGGATCTGGCCCACCATTCCACGCGAATGCACCTCCGATAACCGAACTGCGCCCGCGCCGCCGATCGACGCTGCGGACGACGAAGGAGTGTAGGGGTTCGATTCGCCTGAGGGGCGTGCAAACGGATTGGGATCATCGCTCATGACGGTCTCGCAAGGGAATATTTTCGCTCAAAATCTGCATGAAAGAATTGGCACGCTTGCAGCCATTAAAAGATATCAGGTTCTGCGCCGGGCGTGCGACCGACCAAAAAGTCAAAATCACAGCCTTTGTCAGCCTGCATCACATGGTTGGCGTACAGATGCAGATAGCCGCGATTCGCCAACGGCTTCGCTTCAGGCTGCTGCTGCGAACGTCGAGCAATCTCGTCCTCCGAAACATGCCAATGAATGCGGCGGCCTGGAATATCAATTTCAATTTCGTCGCCGGTTTGCACCAGTGCCAAAGGACCGCCCGCAGCACTCTCGGGTGCAATGTGCAGAACACATGTCCCATAGCTGGTCCCGCTCATTCGTGCATCGCTGATCCGCACCATATCACGCACCCCTTCCTGCAACAACTTTTTCGGAATCGGCAACATGCCCCATTCGGGAAAACCAGGTGCCCCCAGCGGCCCGGCGCTACGCAGAATCAGCACGCTGTCGGCGGTGACGTTCAGTTCGGGATCATGAATCCGGCTTTTCATTTCGGCATAATTATCAAACACCACCGCAGGCCCACGATGGCACTGCAAGCGAGGCTCCGCGGCAAGCGCCTTGATCACACAACCGCTTGGCGCCAAATTGCCTCGCAACACCGAAGTTCCTCCGGCTGGGGATAACGGGTTTTCGCGTGACCGGATCACATCTCGCTCGATCACTTGGGCATCCGCGATTTGCGTGCCCAGACTCGATCCGTTGATCGTTTGACACGTCGTGTCGACCAGATCACCAAGCTCTTTCAACAGCGCTCGCAATCCGCCTGCATGATAAAAGTCTTCCATCAAGTATTTACCTGCGGGACGCAGATTCCCCAGCACCGGGGTGATTCGCGAGAGTTCGTCGAACTGCTCCAGCGTCAGCTCGATCCCCAACCGGCCGGCGATGGCAATCAAGTGCACAATGGCGTTTGTACTACCTCCGATCGCCAGCGAGGTGACGACGCCGTTTCGGATGGATTGTGCGGTCAGAAAGCTCGAGGGCGTTCGCTTGTCCCAAGCCATCTCGACCGCTTGTCGCCCCGTGGCAACTGCCAGCCGCGAATGCTCGGCTACCACCGCAGGCACATTCGCAGCACCGCCAAGGGTGAACCCGAGCGCTTCGGCGATACAGGCCATCGTGCTTGCCGTGCCCATGGTCATGCAGGTTCCCGCCGAGGGCGCGATACAGTTTTCGATGCAATTCCAATCGCGGTCACACAAGTTGCCCGCCAGTCGTTCGTCCCAGTATTTCCACACATCACTGCCGCTGCCCAGTGTGACATCTTTCCAGCGTGCTTTTAACATCGGACCGGCAGGCAGAAAGACCGAGGGGACGTCGGCGCTGATCGCCCCCATCAACATTGCGGGAACCGTCTTGTCACACCCGCCCATTAAAACGGCAGCATCAATGGGGTGACACCGCAAAACCTCTTCCACCTCCATCGCCAACAGATTGCGATAGAGCATCGTGGTCGGCTTCATCATCATTTCACCAAGCGACATCACCGGCACTT